>JAYVXJ010000774.1:0-3658 GCA_043785285.1 Chitinophagaceae bacterium | reverse complement strand
GGCTCAGCACCGTGGTGGAAGAATATCTCTATTCGGCAATGGAAGACTATCGCATAGACATCATGATAGACACAGGCCCCAATGCCAGAAGCATCCAACTCACGCTGAATCCATTCACCCTGATCGGAGCTACTACCAGAAGTGGTTTGCTCACCGCCCCGCTCTTATCGCGGTTCGGTATCAAATCCAGGCTGGAATATTACGACAGCATTACCCTTCAAAAGATTATTCTCCGGTCCGCTTCAATACTGAATACAAAAATTACGTCAGACGCATCCGCAGAAATTTCCCGGCGTAGTCGTGGCACCCCGCGTATAGCGAACGGTCTTTTACGCCGCGTGCGTGATTTTGCCCAGGTGCTGGGGAACGGAATCATTGACATGGCCATTACCAAACACGCGCTGCGCGCACTTAATGTGGATGAACACGGATTGGATGAAATGGATAACCGGATACTGTCCACCATTATCGATAAATTCAAGGGAGGGCCCGTCGGACTCAACACCATCTCCACTGCAGTCAGCGAAGAATCCGGAACCATCGAAGACGTATACGAACCTTTTTTGATCCAGGAAGGATTTCTCATGCGCACACCCCGGGGACGTGAAGCTACTGCGAAAGCGTATGAACACTTAGGGAAGAAACCTGCTTCTTCCGGGGGGGAGACCTTTCTGTTTTAGTTGACGGTTGACCGATCTCAATTGCGAATTCGTACCCAAAGGCCGTCATCCGTCATCCGTCATCCGTCAACCACCAACTCTAAAATCATCCGTCAACCTTAAAACGGAAAGTCCAACTTCAAACTCACATTTCTTCCCATATTATAAATCCCATGATAAGGTCGCGGATCTGAAGGATAAGGCTCGAAATATTTAAGCCGGCTTAAATGATCCTGATAAGCCACATCGAATAGATTGTTGGCCATGATATAAATGTTTACGACCGTGCGGTTTTTCTTATTGGTAATTCCTGCCCCCGCACCCATATTGATCAGGGTATATCCCGGCGTGGGAGATTCTGTATTTCCTTCCAGATAAACCCGGTTCTGACTGGCGTACCAGGCAGCTTCAACTTTTACAAATCCTTTCACCAGGTGGAGAGATTTATTTTCAAAATCATATTTCAATTCAGACAATCCATGAACCGGTGTTATAAAAGGAAGATACCGGCTGCTGTCATTCTGCCTCTTGCCCGAAGCGCCTAACAGATTTCCATAAACAAGGGACACACTGTTCTCAAAATGCAAAGGTTTAATGGGATGAATGTCCACACTCAACTCACCTCCATACAATGCGGCTTTCCCCTGATTAAATGCGTAAACCGTATTTCCGGACAGAATCGAATCCTTGCCATCCGTGCCCAGTAATTTTTTATTGAAAATATAATTGGAAATCGCATTATAGAAAATACTTCCGTTAATAACTGCATACCGGGAACTGTACGTGACACCGGCATCTTCCTGGAGACTGAATTCTGGTTTAAAGGAAGGGTTGCCGACCTGGAAAATACCAGTTCCCGGATGAACACCATTGGAAGAGATCTCTGAAATATTCGGCGCCCGGTATCCCTTCGAAATATTCAGCTTGGCAGATAATTTATTGGAAAAAGAATAGGTGGCACCCAGGCTTCCGGAAACGCCGGAGAATACATGATGATATTTTGAAAAAGGTTTGGAAGCACCCACCGTATCAGCGCCGTATACCGGCATGTCGAAATGAGTAACCGGATTTTCTGTTGTGTACAGTTCCTGGTTGCTGAATGACCGGCTGTCGTACCGGATTCCCCCGGATAAATCCAGCTTATCAAACGTTTTCCTGATCATCGCAAAAGGACCCAGATCAAATTGATGAAATGAGGGAATGATGAATTCTGTTCCGTTGGTTACGGTGTTTTGCTGATACATACCATTGATCCCGGCAGATAGCTCCCATCTCTTGAAGGAAGGAAAAAAATATTTCAGATCATACACATAGGAATTGAGGAGAAGATTTAATCCGGGTATACCGGGCCATTCCGGGTGGCTGTATTCCCGTCTCGCACTTCGCTGGAAACCCAGGTTCACCCCGATTCTTCCATTACCAACAATAAAATTATTGGTAGAATAAATCCGGTAATGCTGAACGTGCTGATGTATGATGCTGATACGGTAGGATTTTAATTCCGAATCGGGCACAATGGGCCGGAACACATCTTCATCCGTGATCTGTTTGGTGAATTTGCGGGAAGCGGAATCCCGGCTTCCATCCGGAATTTCCTGCAGATCATCGTACATCGACAGGCTCAAATGGGAATAGCCAAATGCGCGGTGAAGCCCCAGAGAAAGGGTGGCATCATTTTCATTAAATGCCGTTCCATATACCCTTCCGTCAATTTTATTCTGATAATTCGTAGCCTGCTTATGCGAAACCCGGCCCATCCATTCAAATCCATTGGAATTACCACCGACCATACCTGATCCGCCAAACATGCCATTGTTGGTCTGAAATTCTGCCTGCACATCAGCAATTACTTTTCCATCAGGCGCCGGTGGTGTCGGGATCAGATTGACCACCCCGGCAAGCGCATCGGATCCATAGGTTAAACTGGCAGGACCTTTAATCACTTCTATCCGGTCAATCCCATACTGATCCACTTCAATTCCATGTTCATCTCCCCATTGCTGACCTTCCTGCCGCACGCCATCATACAGCGTCAGAATTCGGTTAAATCCCAGCCCCCGGATAAATGGTTTGGAAACGTTCGGTCCCGTAGTGAGTGTGGATACGCCGGGAACTTTAGCAATGGCATCAATAATGTTGGTACTCAGATTATCTACGATGGCAGCATGATTGATGGCTACGATCGGAACGGGACTTCTTCTGATCTGGGTGGCTTTAGACAGACCCGTGATCACCACCGGACTTTCTTCAAAATATTGTTGCAGCAACATAAAATCCATTTCCACTGCACCCGAGATCATTATATTCTTCGTAACCGTAGTATATCCTATGGCGTGTACTTCGATGAGATAGGTTCCGGAAGGAAGATTGGAAAAATGATATTGGCCCGATGCATCTGCAACAGCTCCCAGCCGGAGATCTGAGATGTAAATGGTAGCCGCGGAAATGGGTTTACCTGTAGTACTATCATGCACATTTCCCGTAAGCGAACCACTAAGTCCCGTAAAAGGCCGCGTAAGGGAAGTCTGGCTGAAACTATAGCCGAAAAAAAGGCTGAATAAGTTAAAGAGTAAAAATGATTTCATTTGACGATGATGTTTCTGTTTCTACACGGCAGGAAGCGCAATGCAGTACTTGCAATACATGTTGCGAAAAAAGATGCTTAAGAACAGAAATCTGTTGGAGGTCCGCGTACGCCTGCTTGTGGAAGACAGATGAAAACAAATTCGCTGAGCGATTCAGCATATAAATGACGGGTTGAAGAAATAAACAGTGTTTTTTCCGGTTGAATATCCGCAAGAAAGGGAGCCACCACTACCAGGTCATCACAATGACAATGGAATCCCGAAGCATAAATCTGCTGAACCGGTTGATTCGTGGTTCGTTCCGCGTCTTTGTGGTTGGCCAGTACGTTGTGCAGAATCCTTTTTGGCGTTACGCAAAAAGAAAACAACAGCAGAAAAAATGCTGCAGAAAACCTCCGTATAATTTGTGGTTGT
>JAYVXJ010000773.1:0-3672 GCA_043785285.1 Chitinophagaceae bacterium | reverse complement strand
GTTACACCGCCTTCTAACTTTTAAATATCCCCACCAACCGTACCCCTTAAGGTACCCCAACCTGTATAACAAGCTGATAATCAATATACTTATGTGATTCCGCTGGGACAATAACCTGGTATAAAACCTGCGTCTGTACTGCGTATCAAAATGATAACCTTAGAAACCTACCCTAATTCCTACCTTAAAAGACTATGAATAACATAGATAAATTTAGAGCGATAGATTACTCCATAAAAATAGCAAAAATGTCTGGAATGAGGCTAGGAATTCTTAATCATGAAAGGTGTTTCGGGTAGCCTTCCAATAAGCTACGAACCGCGTAGCCAATTTAAATTTGGTAACCTGGCTTCAGCAAAAAGGATAAAAAATTTAATTGTTGTGCACAACAATACATCTTGCTGTATGCGCCAAACCGCATACCTAGCCCTTATAAAGATACCAAATTGACTTATAATAACCCGAATTTAAACGTCAAATAGCAAGCAGGTTCTTCCTATTTTTAAATGAAAAAATTTCAATTATTATGATGAGTCTTACTATTTCGCAATGGGGATTAATCCTTGATTTACTGGGTGTCTTGTTTTTGTTTTATTTCGGGCTGCCTTCAGACATAAAAAGTATTAATGGTCCAGGACTGGCAATTGGACTTGAAAATGAAATTGATGCCGATTTGATTAGAGCGCATAATAGGAAAATTAAAATAGGAGCGTATACTGGCCTATTCTTAATTTTTGGCGGATTTTTTTACAATTTTTGGGATCATGCCATTGTAAATAAATGACTCGTTGATTTAATTATTCAGGAATTTTGGCTACTGTGATCCCCTTTAGTCCCTGATCAACAAGACTACCCAGAAATTTTGCGAACGGCTCTATATTTTGTTTCGTACTGGCACTTTCCAATGCCTCCATATATGCGTCTCTCTGTTGAACTGGAATTACAGTCCACGGATAACCTCCGGAAGATAACATGGCATTCATCATGAACCTTCCCATGCGTCCGTTACCATCCATATAGGGATGGATATATACAAAAATGAAATGTCCGAGTACTGCTCTTACAGATGCTTCCGGTTCTTTTTCCAGTAGGTCAAATAGAGTGGGCATGGCATCCCTTAGGGCATCCACATTTAATGGAACGTGTTTCGAACCACCAATATATACATGGTTCGTTCGGTATCCAGCCAGATCGGTAGCTTTTAGTATGCCTGCTGCTACGCTCGGTGCAAATAATTCCCGGTACCATCTGCCATGATCCTGATCAACCACTTTTCCTGCGTTCTCTCCGCTTATTATTTTTTGTACACTTTCCTTAACCACCTGGAAGGCCTGCCAGTAGCCTCTTGCCGCCATGGCATCGCGGTGTGTCCGGTCAGCCTCATTTTCATGATGATTCCACTGACCAGTCCTCACCCGTTCGATAAGTTCGGCACTAACCCGGTAACGTTCGATGGACAGGGAATGATAGGCATCTGTAACATAGATATCGTCTACGGCTTTGAGATAATTTTCTTTATCCTTGGGAATACCTGGCGCTTTTGGAAAGTTTTTGATTGCTGTTGCCCGCATAAAGTTCCACATCAGGTGCAACCGATTCACATAGGGAGATCGTTCACGGGATGGTAAGTTGATTTCAAGCTTTTTTTCGAATGGATCGGTTTCTCGTACGTCATAGCCGGCACCGGTCATCGTTTCCAGAATGTCTTGGGCGATCCGGTCACGACCGATATTACGAAAAGCGCCGGCAAGCCGGCCGGCATAAGTACTATGCCCTCCGGATAATAAAACAGACAAAATTTCTGAAGAATCCCTTACCATGGAAAGGGCAGTCCTGGATTCTATCGGACTTTGTTTAAAGGTATTGGCTGAACAGAAAACGAGAGCGGCAGATAAGGTATAAAGTCTGATGTTTTGTTGTACCTCTATGTGTTCGGGTAACGGCAGTGCGGTTTTTATCGTAAACAATGAAGTGTCAAAGGGAAGTTTGACTATATGGTTTGCTGCTTTTGTGGATCTAGCGAGCAGCTGCTTCGGAATTGACCAGTTACCTGCATGTATTTGTACGGATTGTTCAGGAGAGACAACCCACTTGTCCTTATATTTCTCATTCAGAAATCGGCTACAAAACTCCCAATAGGAGCTATACCAGGAAGTGCTGTCTCCTTTTTTCTCGTTTGGGTGGCGGGGTATATACCATCCTTTGGTTACTTCACTCAGGTACCCGTTAGCGAGTAAACGCTCACGGTACATCCTCTTGAGTTCCCTAGTTTTTATAGCAACTATATCTTTTTGTTGAAGCGAATGAAGAGCCTCCAGGGCCTCCGCTAATTTCTCGCTGGGACTTGCCATAGCTATTGTTTAAATCGTTACTGTGTTATTTATAGGATTACATGCGGGTTGTTATTATGTTTACAAGTGTGCTAATTTTTATGTTTGTATGTGTATTAATATTATGTTTATAGGTGTGTTATTATTATGTTTCCGTGTAAAAGTAATACATATAATTGGGAAATGAGACGCTAATTCGGGCATATCGGAGATTCCGCTGATACTGAATACACCGGACGAGAATTTTATTCTTGACTTTTTACCATGTTCCAACAATGACGTTGTTCTAGCAGCCGGATTCAGTGGTCATGGATTTAAGTTTGTATCTGTGGTGGGTGAAATTATGGGTGATCTTGCATTCAAAGGATCCACTGATTTACCAATTGGGTTTTTAAATGCGAAAAGATTTGAGAAATAATTTGGTAACCAACAGGTGGTCCCAATTAGTTATTAAAAATTTCATCGATCAAATAAACGTACTAAACTTCAATAGATAGTATTAAGATTAATTGCTAAGCCAATTTTCAACGTGGTTCTTTAACGTTCTAAAATCACTATCCGATGAATCTGAAGATCGAATGATTATTGAGCTATTCGCCTTTAATGACTGAACTTCTTTTTCCACAGGATGAGAAGATGCAGTTTGGAAATCCGCTTCAGTTTTAATACTATCAATTCTTTTTTCTCTTGACAAATAGCGGCTTAGTCTTTGTTGATAGGTCGCATCAATGAAGATTACGATACACAGGTCGCTAATCCTTTCTATTTCTTTGAGTATAGAATAATGCCTTACACCTTCAAAAATCATTACGGGTGGAATTGGTCCTGAAAAAGAAATAACGTTTTGTAAAAATCGCACTGGGTTGTCTTCAATCATTTTTTGCCCTAAATTCTGCAAGTCCTTTCGTTTATCCTCTGGGAGATTATTTTTTACACAATAGTCTTCGAGGTGTGCCCCAAAAGAAGCTTTCGGGATTTGCAATTCCTCACTTAAGCACTTTGCGAGTGTTGATTTCCCTGAACTGATTTCCCCAATTAAGATAATGACCTTGCCGAGATTTATATCCATTTATGCAAATATTTCTTCTGCTTTGCGCTGTTTGATGATTACCCATCCGGTTCTATCTTTTTTTTCGACGTGGTAGGGTTCTAAAGCCTTTAAATTTTTAACAGAGATAAACTGGAAATCCCATTTGAATTGACCCCACTCGCCCACTAAAAATTAGCTTTAAATATACCTGGAGATAAGGGGTCGAATAGCATGTATATACCGATTGAAAAGTGTACCAGATTCCGGTTGAAAAGTGTACCAGTTTTAGCAAAGAATAAACCCGTCCATTTG
>JAYVXJ010000772.1:0-3680 GCA_043785285.1 Chitinophagaceae bacterium | reverse complement strand
TGAATCTCAGAGCTTGGAAAAGTACCTGCAGGAGATCGGGAAAGTGGAATTGATCACACCGGAAGAAGAGGTCAAACTCGCTATCCGTATTAAGCAGGGCGACCAAAATGCCCTCGACAAACTCACCAAAGCCAATCTTCGTTTCGTAGTTTCCGTAGCCAAACAGTACCAGAACCAGGGATTAACCCTTCCCGACCTCATCAATGAAGGCAACCTGGGATTAATTAAGGCCGCCCAGCGGTTCGACGAAACACGAGGTTTCAAATTTATTTCATATGCCGTGTGGTGGATCCGTCAGAGCATCCTGCAGGCGCTTGCCGAACAGTCGCGTATTGTACGGCTTCCGCTGAATAAAGTGGGACTGACCAATCGTATACAGAAAGCGTACTCTCTTTTAGAGCAGCAGTTTGAGCGGGAACCTTCTACTGAAGAACTGGCGGAACTTCTCGAGCTGGATATTGAAGAAGTTTCTTCTACCCTGGGTATTGGAGGGAGACATATCAGCGTAGATACACCACTTTCCGAAGGAGAGGATAATACCCTTATTGACGTGATGGAAAATCCGAATGCGGAAAGGGCCGAGGTCAATCTGGAGTATAACGAATCTTTAAAGACGGATATTGAACGTTCGCTCAAAACGCTCACCGAGCGTCAGAAAGAAGTGATCTGCTTTTTCTTTGGCATCGGGGTGGATCATCCCATGAGTCTGGAAGACATCGGAGACAGGTTCAGTCTGACCCGGGAGCGGGTTCGGCAGATCAAGGACAAGGCTATTACCAAGCTGAGGAGTAATTCGGGGGCTAAATCGCTTCGGAGCTACCTCGGTATTTAAACACAAAATCAGTTCATTTGAGATAATATTACACTTCATTTTCTTACTTTTGCTTTTCTGAAAAACGTGGATACAACGGATGTTTATTCACGTTTTTTCTTTTCATCATTCATATCGTTTCCGGGAACATGTTTGAAAATTTAAGTGAGAAACTCGACTCCGCATTTAAACAGCTCAAGGGCCAGGGTAGAATAACCGAGCTTAATATAGCTGCAACGGTAAAAGATATCCGGCGCGCACTCATTGATGCCGATGTAAACTACAAGATCGCCAAGGAGTTTACCGATACCATCAGGGAAAAAGCCATGGGTCAGAAAGTGCTTTCGGCGGTAAGCCCGGGACAGCTTATGGTGAAGATTGTGAAAGACGAACTGGCAACGTTGATGGGTGGCAATGAGAGCGTTTTCCAGGCTAAAGGAAATCCGGCTGTGGTGTTGGTTGCAGGCCTCCAGGGAAGCGGTAAAACCACCTTCAGCGCCAAACTGGCTAACTATCTCAAAACACAAAAAGGCTTTTCACCACTGTTGGTGGCGGCGGACGTATACCGGCCTGCTGCCATTGAACAATTGAAAATATTGGGGGAACAGATTCAGGTGGACGTGTTCACTATTCCCGGCAGCACGGATCCGGTAGCTATTGCCAGGCAGGCTGTGGATGAAGCGAAAAGCCGCAACAAAAATGTGGTAATCGTGGATACGGCAGGGCGTCTGGCTGTAGATGAAGCCATGATGGCGGAAGTAGCGAATATTAAAAAGGCGGTCAATCCCCAGGAGATCCTGTTCGTGGTGGATTCCATGACGGGCCAGGATGCAGTAAACACGGCCAGGGCTTTTAATGAACGACTGGATTTTACGGGTGTTGTATTAACAAAACTCGACGGCGATACGCGTGGAGGAGCTGCTTTATCCATCAAATACACGGTAAACAAACCCATCAAGTTTGTCAGTAGCGGGGAGAAAATGGAAACCCTTGATGTATTCTATCCTGAACGGATGGCGCAACGGATCCTGGGAATGGGGGATATTACTACCCTGGTGGAAAAAGCCCAGGCAAATTTCGATGAAGAACAGTCAAAAAAACTGGAAAAGAAAATCAGGAAAAATCAGTTTGATTTTCAGGATTTCCGGCAGCAACTGGATCAGATCCGGAAGATGGGTAATATTAAGGATCTGCTGGGCATGATTCCCGGCGTGGGTAAAGCGGTAAAAGACATTGATATCAGTAACGATTCCTTCAAAGGAATCGAAGCGATGATCGGTTCCATGACGCCTTACGAGCGTGCCAATCCGGACGTGATTGATCTGAGCAGAAGAAAAAGAATTGCATCCGGTAGCGGCAAGGATATTCAGGAAGTAAATGCGTTTATGAAGCAGTTCGAACAGATGAAACAAATGATGAAAACAATGAATAAGATGCCGATGGGCGGGGGTTTCGGCTTGGGCAAACGTTAAATTCACCGACCATCAAAAAATCCCGGTAAAGTATTCGCCATTTTATACTTGATGTATTACATTTGCAGGTATAAGATTGCTTTTTGCAATCAATCGAATAAACCTTATTAAATAACGCATTTAAATTTTTATTTAAGATGCCAGTAAAAATCAGACTCCAGAGACATGGGTCTAAGAAAAGACCATTTTACTTCATCGTGGTTGCCGACGTAAGAGCTCCCAGAGATGGTAAATTCATTCAGAAAATCGGTACGTACAATCCATTAACTGTTCCTGCATCTGTTCAGCTTGATCGCCAGAAGGCGCTCGACTGGCTGCACAAGGGAGCGCAGCCAACCGATACGGTTCGCCGCATCCTCTCTTATAAGGGCGTTTTATACCTGAAGCATCTGCTACGTGGCGTAACGCTTGGATTGTTCGATGAAGCTGCTGCCATGGAGAAATTTTCCAAATGGCATAGCGAACACGAATTGCAGGTTAAGAAGCGTCAGGAAGATCACCGTAAGGCAAGGCCCGGCGGAAGACGCGGTCCAGCTCCTGCAAGAAGAGTGGAAAGAAGACAAGAGAACGAAACACCGGGTTAACCATAAACTGAAAAAACGTTTGAGAGGCTATATCCATTCCGGAATAGCCTCTTTTTATTATGGTAAATGCCTCCTTATTGTATCATGGAAAATAATTACAGAAATATCGGAAAGATAGTTTCCAGCTTTGGACTGAAAGGAGAATTGATTATCCAGCACCATCTGGGGAAAAAAATTTCACCGGCTAAGATCAAGGTGATTTTCCTGGAACAAATAAAAGATGAACTGTTGCCTTTTTTCCTGGAGTCTGCCCGGAAAAAAAGTGATGAAGAATTATTGGTGAAACTCGAAGGCATAGATAATAAAGAAACAGCAACGAAATATTTGCGTCGGGAAGTATGGATGAAGGAAGAAGAGATGAAAGTACACACGCAGAAAAATAATCCGATCGCCTGGGTTGGATTTCGCTTATTTGATGGCCCGGAAGATCTCGGGGAGGTGCTGGAAGTGATAGAACAGCCACACCAGGTGCTATGCCGGCTGGAAATCCGGACCCGCGAAGTATTGATTCCGGTAAACGAAGAAACCCTGAATAAAATAGATCATGCCGGGAAAAAGCTACTGCTAACCCTGCCAAACGGTTTGCTGGAGGTTTATATGGGGTAAATGGTATAGAACCTTTTATACCATTCCGGATGCAAAATATATGTGTCCCGGAAACGTTCCTCCTTACATGGCATCATTTACCACGACAATCAGAACCTTGCCATTCGGGCTGTGTTTTCTTTTGTTGGGCATTATCGCCCAGGCCCAGCCCATTACCGGAATCTGGAAGGGAAAAATGGGATCTTCAAAAGTGGAACTGAAATTGGT
>JAYVXJ010000771.1:0-3682 GCA_043785285.1 Chitinophagaceae bacterium | reverse complement strand
AAGAAATAACGATAAGGTTATTATTCATCAGATGATAAACTAGTCTTGTTGAATGAAAGAGGACATCCAATATTTCCTGGATGCTGGCATCCTTTACCTGGATACTTACCTTAGTTGATTCAGGGAAAATATCATCATTGTAAATAAAACGGTATCTGCTGTTATGCTGTATATAGGAAACAGCATACTTGAGTTTTACATCCTTCAGTGAAAGGCTTAATTTATCCTGGGTAAATCCGGTTGCGGACACCTGAAGGCAGGCAACTAAAAGCAATACAACAGTTAAGTTCATGATTAAGAAGCGCTTAAGTATTACCCCCTGTTTAACAGGAATTCTGTTAAGCTGGCATTTTTTCATAATTTTGAAATGAAATGTTAGATAAGAGGGAACGATTCATTTTAAATAATGATGTCTTCCCGATTTGTTCCGTTTTAAGGGGGATGTTGATAGCATCTCCCTTTCTTATGTTATACCCGCATTTAGTTAGTTTTAGTTTTTAAAAATCATTTTTTCTTGCTAATGATTAAGTCATTACCATTCAATTCATAATCGAAGTGGCAGGAAAGCTGCATGGCTGCAAGCGTTTCTTTCAATGTTTCTTTTTCAATGACACCTGAAAATCTTTTCGTTCTGATACCCTCATACAATACATGTATTTTAATATTGAACCAGGTTTCCATCTGAGGGATCAGTTCTTCAAATGGTTCATTGTCAAACTCCAATCTGGTTTGCATCCATACCATTTCAGGCAGGACGTCTGATTTGCCCTTATGCAGGGAGGAAATGGCATATACAGGTTTATAATCAGACCGGGAAGAATCATCCTTCTTTATTTCATGATATACCTCGGCTGGTACGATGATCTTTTCATTTGGCTTTACAATGATCCTGCGGTCAGGATCCCGTAAGGTGGTTATTTCTATTAATCCCCGTACCAGCGAAGTTTCAATGGTTTTTTGCCCCAAATAACACTTCACATTAAAAGCAGTTCCCTTCACTGTTATATTAATCGAACCAGCATGAACGATAAAAGGAATTTTTTCATTTTTAGTGACCTCGAAAAATGCTTCTCCGCTCAGATAAACTTCCCTAATATGCTTACCAAAGCGTTCACCAGCATAAGTAAGTTTACTGTTCCCATTCAGCCAGACCTCCGTTCCATCAGGGAGATGCAGTTTGGATTTGGATCCGGGCTGGGTAATAAACTGGCTTACCTTATTATTTGCAATTAATTCACCTGAATGGTATTGTTTTTTGAACAATTGCAAACAGAATAGCAGTGAACACCCTACGAGCAGTACACAAGACGCAACCAGCCATTTCTTCCGGGGAGACAAAATAAAAATCCTGGCGGGATGTTTTATTCGTTGCTGAATCTTAATCCAGTTCTCCTTACCAAGATGGTTATCGGAGATCTCTTCAAATCTCGCCTCCCAAACCTTATCCATCACTTCGTTTGTATACCCGGATAAATCATATTCGGCCATCAGGTGATCCAGCTCCTGTAATTCTTCAACAGTGGCCTCCCCTGCCCTTTTTTTTCCAATTAAAACAAAAATTCGGTCGTTCATCGTAAAAAGCTCGTTTCCTTCGAACAGGATAAATTATTTAATACAGAAAGGGGGTTGTTTCTAACACAAAGGCATTTCAGTAAGGAAGAACCCATAGCCCTTCAGAGTAACCGTTCCGGAATTATAAAAGGGTAAACTGCAATGAATGTCTTTATTAAAATTATAGTAAAAATGGCCGGAATGTGGCTCCTGCAGGGATACCGTATAATTACCGGATGGCATTGGGACTAAGGGCAGGTTAGAAGTACCGGTTGGAACTGTATAGGCATAGGTACTACCGCCGATATTATGAAAAATAGCGACCACCAAATAATCAGAAATGTTATTGGCAGAGATCGTGAAGGTCGTTAAAGGCTTTATGACATGCTCAACGGGGCGGACTTTGGCAAAAGAGCAGGATAGTACTATACCGACAGCTAACAAAATGTTTCTTAACATATGACAAGTTTTGAAGGTTATGAATATCCATATAAACGCAAGCATTACCTATTTACCCCCAAGCGATCAGAAGATGTTTAAAAATAAATGTACTATAAGGGCTAACGCAGGGTTTGGGGGAGCTGGATATTTACAGAAGCATGGATTTTTTTTAAAGCAATACCAATCTGATTTTCAACCGTTTTGATACTGATATTCATTAACTCGGCAACTTCCTTGTATTTAAGACCGTCTTCCTTGACAAGTTTAAAGATCAACTGGCATTGGGATGGTAATTTATTGATGGCTGTATTGATCCGCTGTATAATTTCACCACTGATCATAATATCTTCCGGTGAAATGTCGAGCCTGAAATAGGAAAGCTCTACCTCGTCAAAATTGATATGTTTTTTATTTCGCCATTTCCTTAAATAAGATATGCTGATATTTCTTGTAGTTACATATAAGTAGAATGAAAAATTTTCGATGGTTTTCAACCTACAACGCTTTTCCCATATTTGAACAAATACGTCCTCCACTATTTCCTCCGTCATTTCCCTCGAGTGGACAATAGAATAAGCAAACTGGAAAAGCCTTGCACCATAATAATCATAGATAACCCTGAAGGCTCCCTGATCGTCCTGGGCAAGCCTTAACTGCATTTTCAAAATATCTATTGTAGCACACTGCTTCATAATAATTATTCCTTACCGGGTTTTCAAAAAGCTTCAAATCCATCTGAATGATTTGTTGCTTTCCCCCCTACTCGTAGTATCCACTACCCTTTCCCGATGGTTCCTACATACTGTGTCATAAACAAATTGCATTACATTGGCAAGTTTTCCACGCTACCAAATGAGCTAAACGATTCTAAAAAGTTTCTCATAATAAAAAGGACCGGATTCCCTTGCTGAAAAAAGGACCGGATTCCCTTGCTGAAATTACTAAAAATCTATTTAAACGTTTCAGCAAACATTTGCCAGATCCCTAACCCAAGTCTGGCCTGCTTCTCAGACGTGGCACCCGGCGGAGTCAGCATCGTTTATGAAAATTTTTTGAAATTATAAATGATGCAAAACAGCAGTCTTCTTTTTGGTAAATTCGTCTGTTGCGTTTGCACATCGTTTACCTAGATGGATTGTAATAAAATACCGGCTCTTTGGAGCATGTCAAACACGGAAAGCCTCCATTGTGCCTGGTGATTACGAAATATATTTTTATAGGCCGTTATATTCCAGAGCGCGGCATAATGCGCGGGCAGGGAGCCCAGGTTCCCAGCTCCCCTGGCGGAAACCCATAAGTGATAAACGATGACAAACGATAGACGCCTTCCATATTAAAATATTTCAGATGCTGAATACCGCCCACCAGGACCGTTGAGGAACTGGTGATCTCGTGCCAGGTATAGTCCCCGTTCACACCATTGTATTTTCCAACACATCCCCCCGGCTGTTTTGCATGATATACCGGATGGTTACAATCGCATCGTTTTTTACCTGCATCATATACGGTATTCTTTTCCGTTTACGATCAGCTTATCAAATGGGATATGGCCGTAAACCACATTAAGCGAAGGTTTCCCATTTTTTACACTTACCGTTCCAAAGCCCGTAGCGGTTGAAATAAAACTGGTAAAGTCGCCGATCCGGGAGTCCGTATATAAAGTCTTTTCTACCGCATCATAACGGGCACC
>JAYVXJ010000770.1:0-3684 GCA_043785285.1 Chitinophagaceae bacterium | reverse complement strand
CAGCAGGGAATGCTGCGCCCCCAACCATAAACATAGGGGATATTCAAAATAAGGGATGGGATTTCGCTGCGAACTATCACGGCAAAGTCTCTGAGGATTTTAAATATCATGCAGGGGCAAATGTTACAACCTATAAAAATTTAGTTGTTAAAATACCTGATCCCGGATATTTTGATGTTTCAAATTCCCGGATTGGCAATCTGGTTCGTAACCATGTTGGCCATCCGGTCGGCTCATTCTACGGATATGAAGTTATGGGCTTATTCCAGAGTGATGCGGACGTTTCCAAATCGCCTACGCAGACAGATGCGGCACCGGGCCGTTTTAAATACAGGGATGTAAACGGAGATGGTCAGATCACGCCCAGTGACCGTACCTTCTTTGGTAACCCGAACCCGGATTTTACTTATGGCCTGAACCTCGGCGTAAACTATAAAGGGTTTGATTTATCTACGATATTCTACGGATCACAGGGAAATGATGCCATTAATTTTATACGGTATTATACTGATTTTTTTGGCACGTCTGAAGGGAAGGCAAAAAGTAATGTGTTAAAAAATGCATGGACTCCGCAAAACCTCCAGGCGAAAACACCGGTAGCAGAATACGCCAGCACGTTCAGCACCAACGGTGTATTCAATTCTTATTATATGGAAAATGGTTCGTTTCTTAAATTAAGGTCCTTAATCCTGGGGTACAGCATTAATGCGGTCGTATTAAAAAGATATAATATCAGCCAGTTCCGGGTATATCTTCAGGCTGCTAATTTATTTACCATAACGAAATATACCGGGTTGGATCCTGAACTCACCGGGAGCGTGACTGATACACAAGCCAGTTCCGCCTTTGGGATAGATTATGGTAATTATCCGAATAACCAGAAAAGTTTTCTGGTCGGTGCAAATATTACATTTTAATAGTACTCGTTTTTTTAAATCTTGAAAATCATGAAACGATCAAATTATATTTTAATAGTTACTTTTTGCCTGTTCTGCCTGGTATTGATATATGCTTGCGGAAAAAATTATCTTCAAAAACAGCCGCTTGGCTCTTTAAGTGAAACGACGCTGAAAAATAAAGCCGGTGTGGATGGCTTGTTAATCGGCGCTTATTCCCTGCTGGACGGCGTAGGGCAAACAGGTACCGGAGACCCTTACTATACACCCATAAGTAATTGGGTGCTGGGTGGTATAGCATCGGATGATGCGCATAAGGGTTCGGAATATGGCGATATATCCGAATACCAGCAAATTGAAAATTATACCGAAACACCGGTTATCCTTCCTTTTAATGAAAAATGGATAGCTCTTTATGCAGGTGTACAACGTGCTAATGATGTACTGAGGGATCTGGCTAATGTTATGGATGGCTCCATATCCACGGAAGAAGCCAAACAGATAACAGCAGAAGCCAGATTCTTACGGGCAGTTTATCATTTTGAAGCGGCAAAAATTTGGAGAAATGTTCCTTATGTGGATGAAACGATCAGCTTTTCCAATAATAATTATATTGTATCTAACACAGCCCCCATATGGCCCAAAATCGAAGAGGACCTTCAGTTTGCTGCTGCGAACCTGAGCAATACCAATAGTGAAATTGGCAGGGCAAATAGTTGGGCGGCAAAAGCATTTCTGGCGAAAGCATATATGTTTCAACAAAAATTTACTGAAGCAAGAACCCTGCTTATTGATATTATAACCAACGGGGTCACTACAGCCGGGATAAAATATGCGCTTACCAATAAATTTGCTGACAACTTCAATCCCTCCAAGAAAAATAATTCGGAGTCCGTATTTTCTGTTCAAATGACCGTGCATGATAATGCCAATGGCGCCAATGGGAATGCCGGAGATGTACTGAATTTTGCCAGTGGCGGACCGGCTTCCTGCTGTGGATTTTATCAACCTTCCTTTAGCTTGGTTAATTCGTTTAAAACGGATCCGGTTTCCGGTTTACCCTTGCTGGATACCTGGAATGCTTCCGATGTAAAGAATGATCAGGGTATAGCCAGTGATGCGCCTTTTACACCGGATAATACCCAGACGCTGGATCCCCGGCTGGATTATACGGCAGGAAGAAGGGGTATACCCTACCTTGACTGGGGTGTTATGCCGGGAAGGATCTGGATCGTTTCCCAGGATGCCATGGGCCCCTATATTTCTATAAAACAGGTTTATTATAAAGCAGACCAGGGTACCACCAGCGATACCTACCAGAGCTGGGCTGTAAATGAAGTGACTTCTAACAATTATGTTATGATTCGTTTTGCAGATGTATTATTGTGGGCAGCAGAATGTGAAGTTGAGGTGGGCAGCCTTGCACAAGCAGAAAGCTATGTCAATCAGGTTAGGGCCCGGGCAGCCAATACGGAAGGTTGGGTACATTCCTATGTGGATAATAACGACCCGTCAAAAGGATTTACCAATATACCGGCGGCAAGTTATAGGATTGGACTTTATACCGGCCAGTTTGCTTCACAAGGCCAGGATTATGCGCGCAAGTCCGTTCGGTTTGAAAGAAAATTAGAACTGGCCATGGAAGGCCACCGGTTTTTTGACTTG
Organism: Chitinophagaceae bacterium; assembly: GCA_043785285.1. Classification (GTDB taxonomy): domain Bacteria; phylum Bacteroidota; class Bacteroidia; order Chitinophagales; family Chitinophagaceae; genus Puia. Next base: position 1,123 of record JAYVXJ010000770.1, on the reverse strand, counting down.
CAGCGCTATGATAATGGTACAGGTTATATGGCGAATGAATTGAATGCATACATACAGCATGAAACCCATATTCCTGGCTATACTTTCCAATACATGAATGGAGCTCTTTTTAATAAAGGTAAAAATGAACTATATCCCATACCGCAAGCCCAGATAGATTTAAGTGTGCAAAATGGAGTGGCCGCTTTGAAACAAAACCCGGGGTATTGAAACTGGCTTCCGATTTGCCAAACCGAAGAAAAGACTCTCTCAGACTCTACAATTAATCAAATAAGTAATTGGAAAATGGATTATAAGCAATTTTCATCTGCTGATTTTATATGTGATGAACATTTTCAAAATTGGATGATCAAACCAGAAAAGGAATCAGATGATTTTTGGAACAACTGGCTGTTGCAAAACCCGGATAAAAGGGAAACCATTCAGGAAGCAAAACAGATTTTACTAAATCTGAAATTCAGGGAACATTTTCCTACGCAGGAACAGGCGCAACATTCATTAGCATCCGTCCTTTCGGACATTGGAGCATTTCGGCAGAAACCGCAAAAAGGAAAAGCTGCCATTATCCATCTGCGGGCAGTAAAGAAAATAGTAAAAATAGCCGCCATTTTTATTGGCATAGCCCTGACCGGGAGTATGATTTATTATACTTACTGGAATGCAAAAATGACCATTTCGACCAGGTACAGCGAGGTAAAGAAAGTTTTTTTACCAGGTGGGTCGTTGGTGGTATTAAATGCCCATTCTGCCATTTCTTATTTAAAGCATGTTCGAAAGAACCAGCCCCGGCGGGTATGGCTGGAAGGAGAAGCATTCTTTGATGTTAAGCATATCAATAAAAACGAAAACGATATAAAGGATTCCGAGCGGGTTGTGGTATCTACCCAGGATCTGAATATAAACGTACTGGGTACTTCTTTTAATGTCAAAAAACGGGCTGAAGTAACGGAAGTGATATTGCAAACCGGCAAAATCAGGGTGGTGTTTAATAATAAATGGCAACCCGATATAACGATGGTGCCGGGGGAAATGATCGCCTATGATAACAAGCAACATCCGGTACTAAAATATGTTGATCCGGTTGCCTATACAACCTGGAGGGATAAGAAGCTTACGCTGCAGG
>JAYVXJ010000769.1:0-3693 GCA_043785285.1 Chitinophagaceae bacterium | reverse complement strand
GAAAACTGAATGGATGGATTAGTTATACCTATTCCCGGACGCTTCTGAAAATGGATGACCCCACCGCCGGGGAATTGATCAGCAACGGCAATTATTATCCAGCCAATTACGATCAGCCGCATTCCGTTACCTGCATTGCCAATTATCGGGTCAATCATCGGTTCAGCGTTTCAGCAAATGCCACTTATAGCACAGGACGTCCGATTACCCTTCCTATTGGTGTTTTCTATTATGAGAATGCATACAGAACTTTATATGCTGACAGGAATGCATACCGCATTCCGGATTATTTCCGCACTGATTTTTCCATGAACATCGACGGGAATCACCGGGTTCATCAAAAAACCCATAATTCCTGGACCATTGGCGTTTACAATGTAACCGGAAGAAAAAATCCTTATTCAGTATATTATGTTTCAGAAAATGGAGCGATAAACGGATATAAGCTTTCCATTTTTGGAAGTGCAATCCCTTATGTGAACTTCAATATCAGATTTTAAAAATAAAGAATGAATCTTATTATTGACCAGTTTACATTAAGACGATTTTACAGAGGCCATTATATGATATTATATTTCGAATTAAAAAAATAAAAATTAGCGGATGAAAACAATCCACTGGCTGTTTATACTGATCCTGTTGGGAGGCTGTAAGGATAAATATAATGCACCCGTTCATATACCGGCTACCGGATATCTGGTAGAGGAAGGCTTTATCAATGTTGGCAATGGTCCCACCAATATAAAATTGTCCAGGGCCACAGGGCTGGATTCTCCCTATGTTCTTCCCGAATATAACGCCCAGGTGAGTGTTGAATCTGAAAATGGAAGCAGCTATCCACTTACGGAGCAAGGCAACGGAAATTATTCCATTAATCAGGTTCCGGTGGATTTCAGTCAGAAATACAGACTGAAGATTAATTCGGCGTCCGGCAAAGAATATCAGTCCGATTTATCCGTGGCGAAAATTACTCCGGAGATTGACAGTCTCAGTTGGAAAGCCGTCTCTGATGGCGTTTGGATTTACGTTTCCACCCATGACCCACAAAATAAAACGGTATACTACGAGTGGCAGTACGATGAAACCTGGCAATATGAATCTGCTTATATTTCGGCTTTTGAATATATACATGATTCTATCGTTCTCCGGCCGCAAAGTGACCAGATTTACAGATGCTGGACTTCCCATAGTTCAACAACTATTTCCATTGCTTCTTCGGTAAAATTAAACACCGATGTGATTTTTGAAACCCCCCTTACTCTGGTCCCTTTTTCAAGTACCGATAAACTGAGTTCAAAGTATAGTATTTTGGTAAAGCAGTTTGCATTAACGAAAGAATGGTATGAATGGCTACAGACCGTCAGAAAGAATACGGAACAACTCGGATCCATTTTTGATGCCCAGCCTTCGGAAATCAGGGGAAATATTCATTGCGTTACAGATCCGGGGGAACTGGTCATCGGATTTGTAGGATGCACTACAGAAACGCAGAAGAGAATTTTTATCAGCAAGAGTGAAATTCCCCAGGCACAGGTTTTCAGCGCATATCGTAATTGTCAACTGGATACTATTCCCAATGACCCTATTGTGCTCGCCCAATATTATGGCAATAATAATAATATACCGGTCATCTATTACACTGTGATGGGTTTTATACGGGGTGTAATCGGTTCAGATGCAGGATGTGTCGATTGCCGGGCGAGGGGAGGGGTTACAACAAAACCTGATTTCTGGCAATAATAGGGTTACAACATTAGGTTAATGAAGCTTCAAGAATGAAAAGAAACAGTAGAAAGATATTGGCGAATCATCGTAATCAAAATAGACGCGGCTTATCCCTTTTCCTGGCAGTTTTCCTGATGTATTTCTATGGGTATTCTCAAAGCAACATGGTCGAAAAGGGTATCCGGGATGCGTTTAATAGGTACAGAAGCGGATACATTCAGGAAAAACTGTTCGTGCACACAGATAAAAATTTTTACCAGGCGGGCGAAATTCTCTGGTTCAGGATCTACGATGTAGATGCTTCTTTTCACCGTCCGGTCGACATCAGTAAAATAGCTTATGTAGAATTGCTGGACAAATCCAATAAGCCGGTTCTCCAGGAAAAGATTTCCCTGAAACCGGGGGAGGCCAATGGATCATTCATTATTCCGGTCAGTGTTGCTTCGGGATACTTTAGATTCAGGGCGTATACCCGATGGATGAGAAATTTCAATGTGGATTATTTTTTTGAAAAAACCATCCGTATTATTAATCCGGAAAAATTACCGGCGGATTCAATACCAGCAGTTGCGGACCGGTTTGATGTGCAATTTTTTCCTGAAGGAGGAAACCTGGTGCAGCATCTGGAAAGTAAATTGGGCTTCCGCGTTACGGATGCGTATGGTAAGGGACAGGATTTTGAAGGGGTTCTACTGGATGATCGTCAGGATACCGTATTAAAATTCCATCCGTTGAAAATGGGTCTTGGTCATTTTTCCTTTACGCCGTCTGATGAGCACACGTATAAAGCAATTCTAACATTTCCAAACGGGAAGCAGATTACGAAGGCATTGCCTGTAGCTTATCCCGCTGGATATGTAATGCAGCTTACTCCAACAGAAAAGGAGCGCTTAGCCATCACCGTTCAGACTTCCGGTAACCAGGAAGCGGGCATGGTTTATCTTTTTGTTCATACCCGCGGTTCAGTGAAGAAATTTGAGGGTCAGCAATTGGAAAATGGAACGACCCGCTTTTTAATAAACAGCAGTACGTTGGGAGATGGGATCTCTCAGTTCACCGTTTTCACTGGCAGCGGAAAGCCGGTATGTGAAAGATTATATTTTAAATATCCAACTAAGAAATTATTGCTTGAAGCAGATGCCGGTCAACCCGCATTTTCAACCCGAAAGAAAGTCCATCTGAATCTTTCTTCTGCCGATCAGGATGGCCAACCGGTAAAGGCAGATTTGTCTCTTGCAGTTTACCAGCTGGATTCCCTTCAATCCATGGATGAAACAAATATCAACCATTATCTATACCTGACGTCTGATCTTGGCAACGGCATAGAATCACCGGAGTATTACTTTAAAGACGACGGTAATGCTAAGGAAGAAGCAATGGATAATCTTATGTTAACCCAGGGTTGGAGAAGGTTTATATGGGATGATATCGGCCAAAATCAAGTGATTAAAATGGAATATTCTCCGGAATATAACGGACATATTCTGGAAGGGAAACTGGTAAATAACAAAACCGGTGTAGCAGTTGCCGATATAGCCACTTATCTTTCCGTTCCATCCGGAAGAACACAATTTCGGACCACCACGAGTGACCAAAATGGTCATATTAAATTTGAGATGAAGGATTTTTATGGATCGCAGGAGATCATTCTTCAAACCAATCCAAAAGAAGACAGTACCTGTCATTTTGAAATGACAAGTCCTTTCGCGAAGAAATATGCTGCAGACCCGCTCCCGGATTTTTTCCTTCCATCAATAAATTCACAGGAAGTAACCGATCAAAGCGTTCAAATACAGGTTCAACATATTTATTATGGAAATAAATTGCAGCAATTTATAATGCCCGGCGTTGATACCAACACTTTTTATGTTACACCAGATGAAAAATATCTATTGGACGATTACACGCGTTTCCAGACCATGGAGGAAGTGCTTCGCGAATACGTTATGTCAGTAGATGTAGTCAGAA
>JAYVXJ010000768.1:0-3695 GCA_043785285.1 Chitinophagaceae bacterium | reverse complement strand
AAAAACTACCTGTTGATTGCCGGATCCGTTCCGGGTCATAATGGCTCCATTGTTTACATTCAGAAGTAATCTATTAATCCCATTCACATGCAAGTTGATATAGTAAATATAAAAGGAGATAAAACGGGCCGTACACTGGAACTGCCTGCGGAGATCTTTGAGGTTGAGCCGAATGATCACGTGATTTACCTGGCTGTTAAACAGTATCTGGCCGCCCAGCGTCAGGGTACACATAAGGTAAAGACGCGGATGGAAGTGAAAGGATCTTCTAAAAAATTACACAAACAAAAAGGAACCGGTGGTTCCCGTAAAGGAAATATCCGGAACCCCTTATATAAAGGCGGTGGTACCATTTTTGGACCCAAGCCCAGGAGTTATGATTTCAAGCTGAACCGGAAAGTAAAGGATCTGGCTAAGATCTCTGCCCTTTCACACAAGGCAAAATCAAATTCCATAGTGGTGGTGGAAGACATTAAGCTGGATACGCCAAAAACGAAAGAACTGGTGAATCTGCTTGGCGGGTTAAAGCTGGATAAGAAAAAAACGTTGTTCGTGCTGCCGGAGTACAACGATAACCTGCACCTCAGTTTAAGGAACGTTCCTTATCTGGAAAGCAGCCTGCTGGCAGATGTGAATACCTATGCTATTGTGAATGCAGAAATACTTGTACTAACTGAATCTGTTGCAAAAATGTTTGTGGAAGAAGAAGAGGCCGTGTAGAATTTGAAAATTTGATAATGTGGTAATTTGAAGATGACTTACCATATTATCCCGGAGGAATTTTCAAATTTTCAAATTTTCAAATTTTCAAATTAGAAAGCAAGATGAAATTAAGCGAGGTTCTGATCCGTCCGATACTCACAGAGAAAGCAAATGCCCAGCAGGAAAAACTGCGCCGCTATGCATTCAAAGTAAACAGGAAAGCCAATAAACTGGAGATTAAAAAAGCGGTAGAGGATTTTTACGGAATTACCGTAGTGGATGTGAATACCGTGGTGGTTCCCAGCAAGGCCCGTTCAAGATCTACGAAAGCCGGACTAATAGTGGGTCGCAAGCCAGGTTATAAAAAAGCGCTGATCACCCTGGCGGTAGGAGAAACGATTGATTTGTATTCGAATATTTAAGTAATCAAAGAATGGCATTCAACTGCCGCGAAAGTTGACGTTATCAGTATAAATATTCTGTTGAATAAAGTATGGCACTAAGAAAATTTAAACCGGTAACAGCCGGAACGAGGTGGAGGATAGGAAATGCGTACGCAGAGGTTACTACGAACGAACCGGAAAAGAGCCTGCTGGAAAAAGTAAAGACCACCGCCGGCCGGAATTCCCAGGGAAGAAGGGCAATGCGTTATATGGGGGGCGGACACAAAAAAATGTATCGCCAGGTGGATTTCAAAAGAGATAAAAAATCCATACCCGCCGTTGTTGTTTCTATTGAATATGATCCGTATAGAACGGCATTCATCGCCCTGCTGAATTACAGCGATGGTGAAAAGAGATATATTATCGCGCCCCAGGGTTTGCAGGTTGGAACTTCGGTTCTTTCCGGTGATGCTGTTGTTCCGGAGGTGGGAAATGCATTGCAGATGAAGAATATTCCACTGGGTACCAACGTGCACAATATTGAGATGCAGCCAGGCCAGGGGGGTAAGCTGGTACGTAGTGCCGGTGCTTCAGCGCAGCTGACGAACAAGGAAGAAAAATATGCCGTGTTGAAGATGCCATCCGGTGAGCTTAGAAAAATACTGATCAACTGCTACGCAACGGTAGGTGTGGTTTCCAACAGTGACCATAGCCTGCAGAGCATGGGTAAAGCGGGCCGTAACCGTTGGAGAGGTATTCGCCCCAGGGTTCGTGGTGTTGCCATGAACCCGGTAGATCATCCGATGGGTGGAGGTGAAGGAAAGGCATCCGGGGGGCAACCCCGTTCCAGAAACGGTCAATATTCCAGAGGACTTAAAACCAGAACGCGCGGAAAGGGAAGTGATAAACTGATCATCCAAACGAAAAAAGGAAAGAAGCTAAGTAAATAATTTGAAAGTGTGACAATTTGAAAATTTGAAAATGCATTTTCAGATTGTCCGAGAAAGAATCGCATTTTCAAATTTTCAAATTTTCAAATTAACTCATTAATTATGGGTCGTTCAATAAAAAAAGGTCCTTACGTAGATGCAAATCTGGAAGACAAAGTGCTTGGCATCAATGATGGGAAGGCAAAGAAAAGTGTCATCAAAACCTGGAGTCGGCGGTCTACTATTACACCGGATTTTGTGGGGCATACGTTTGCCGTGCACAATGGCAATAAGTTTATACCCGTGTATGTAACGGAGTTCATGGTGGGTCACAAGCTGGGAGAATTCGCACCCACCCGCAACTTCAAGGGACATTCCAGCAAGAAAATTGCTGAATAAGGGAGCTGATAAATTAAAATGAGGATTGAAGGAAGATCATATTAAGAGAACAAACCAGATAAAATGGAAGCATTAGCGAAATTAAAAAATTACCCGACATCGCCTCGTAAGATGCGATTGCTGGTAGATGAAATAAGAGGTCTGCAGGTGGAAAAAGCCCTGGCACTGCTGGAGCATCATCCGCAGCATTCTTCCACGCCGTTGTATAAACTGTTGTGGTCTGCCGTAAATAACTGGGAACAAAAGAATGAAGGGAAAAGTGCAGCCGATGCCAGCCTGATCGTAAAAACAGTATTTGTAGACGGCGCACGGGTATTGAAAAGAATGCGTCCGGCTCCGCAGGGACGGGGTTACCGGGTTCGCAAACGCAGTAACCATGTTACGCTGATCGTAGATGTAAAGAGTTGAATTGGAAAATAAGGCAATTTGAAAACTTGAAAATGGTTTTTAAATCGCTGGTGAAAAAAACAGGATCATTTTCAAATTATCAAATTATCAAATTAATCAGATAAATGGGTCAGAAAACAAATCCTATAGGTGCGAGACTGGGCATCATCCGTGGCTGGGAATCCAACTGGTACGGAAGTAAGAAAGATTACGCCATCAAGCTGATCGAGGATAATAAGATCAGAACCTATCTCAATGCCCGTATTAACAAAGGAGGTATTGCCAAGATCGTTATTGAGCGCACGCTTAACAAACTGATCGTGACCATTCATACTTCCAAGCCCGGGATTATTATTGGTAAAGGTGGAGGAGAAGTGGACCGCATTAAGGAAGAGTTGAAAAAGCTGACCGGTAAGGAAGACGTGCAGATCAATATTCTCGAGATCCGTCGTCCGGAATTGGATGCTAATATTGTTGCTGATACGATTGCCAGACAAATTGAAAACCGGATTAACTATAAAAGAGCTATTAAGATGGCCATTGCTTCTGCGCTGCGTATGGGTGCTGAAGGGATTAAAGTAAAGGTCGGCGGTCGTTTGGGCGGATCGGAAATAGCCAGAACAGAAGAGATCAAGCAGGGCCGTACACCATTGCATACACTTCGTATGGACATTGATTATGCAAACGTGTTTGCGCTCACGGTATACGGAAAAATTGGGGTGAAAGTATGGATCTGTAAAGGAGAAGTGCTTACCAAGAGAGACCTGAATCCGAATTTTGTTGGAGGAAAGAGCGATGTGAGTGATAGGAGAGAAAGAAGGGATGATATGAGGGATGAACGCGGTCGAGGTGGGGATAGAGATAGAAGAGGCGGTGGCGGAGATAGAAGAGGTGG
>JAYVXJ010000767.1:0-3696 GCA_043785285.1 Chitinophagaceae bacterium | reverse complement strand
ACCAAAAACAAGCTGGCAGTTTCATCCGTCCCGGACGCATCGGATCTGGATAGAATCAGGGAATTGTTGAAACAAAAGGCTCCGGTGAAATGGTTATTTACAGGAGACAGCATTACTGCAGGTGTTGGACATACCCATGGATACCGGTCTTATCCGGAAATTTTTGGAGAACGTATACGGATGGGCTTACAACATAAAAGGGATATAGTGATCAATACGGGTGTCAGCGGGGATACAAGCCAGGATATTCTGGATGATTTTGATTGGCGGATTACTCAGTTCAAGCCTGCCGTAGTGTCCTTGATGATTGGAACAAATGATTGCGCAAAGAAAGAAATGAGTACAGAAATTTTTGAGGCAAACCTGAATACTTTACTTATTAAAATCAGGAAATTGGGGGCTATTGCCATTTTACAAACGCCTAATATGATTATTGTGGAGAAAGCCCCTGAAAGGACAAATTTATTCGATTACATTGCCGTAATTCAAAATATAGCTAAGAAGGGAAAGCTGATCCTGGTGGACAACTGGACTTATTGGCGTGAAACATTACAAATTGATCCGGAGGTGAATGTATTTAAGAACTGGTTGAATGATCCGCTCCATCCTAATGGAACGGGCCATAGCGAAATAGCTCGTTTAATGTTTAAGGAATTATCCATTTTTGATCCTGCGGATCCTACTTGTGGCGGTAAATATTATGAAGGAGATCACTGAAATGAGTACATCTTATCGTATTGATGGGAAGGACCCCAGGCCGCATGTATTAGTATCTGCGGGCGTACACGGGGATGAATACGAGCCCATGTTGGCCGCCCTGGATTTAATCCGGCTATTACCCGGAATAATTGTTTTGGGAAGTGTTACAATTGCCCCGGTGGTTAATACCAGTGCTTTTTTGATGGGAAGTCGTTGCGGTAAGGACGGATTGGATTTAGCGAGGATTTGTCCCGGCAGACCGAATGGAAGTGATTCGGAAGCGGCTGCTTCTCAGATAAGCAATCTCATTCAAAAAGCGGATTATTATATTGACTTACATACGGGCGGTGACCTTTTTGATATTTTTCCTTTGGTTGGTTATATGCTGCATGCTTCTGCAGAAATACTGGAAAAACAACAAGTCATGGCGGAAGACTTCAATCTGCCGGTTATTTGGGGAACGGATAATGCACCAAACGGCAGAACGCTTTCAGTAGCAAGAGATGCGCATGTGCCCGCCATATATTTAGAATTTGGTGGAGGAGGCACGGTAAGAAAGGAAGTAGTTAATGCTTACGTCCAGGGTTGCATAAATGTTTTTAACCGTCTCGGCATGATGGGTGCCATGGATATACCGGAATCAAAAATAAAGTTTTGGGTGGATGACTATACAGCGAATGGCGGTTATTTGCAGGGAAAGATGCCGGCCCCTGTTGAAGGGATATTTGTACCGGCAGTGGAATTGGGCAGTGTAGTAAGAAAAGATCAATTATGGGGAACGATAACTCATCCACTATATGGTGAATATCGGGAAGTGGGGGCTGATATAGATGGTATCGTACTGTTTTTGAGGGTTGCTCCTTTTGTCCGGTTTGGAGAAGCCTTAGGCGGTATTTTACCCATTACGAATCCGGGAAAACTGATCATCAATGGAAAATAAAAAAGTAGTGATTGTTACAGGGGCTGCCAATGGTATCGGGAAGGCCGTTGCCTTAAAATTTGCAACCAATGGTTATGCGCTTGCTTTAGTGGATATTGAAGCAGAAGGATTAAATAATCTTAAAATAAAGTTGGAAGAATTAAGATGCGATTTTTTATGTATCCAGGGAGATCTACAGGATGAGCATTTCATAAACACCATTATAGAAAAAACCATTGACAAGTGGAACAGGATAGACGTGCTGATCAATAATGCCGTTTGGAGAACGCTGGAAACCATGCGAAGTATTTCACTGAAGGATTGGGAAAAAACACTTCGGATATGTTTAACGGCTCCGGCATTTTTGGCAAAGCATACGGCTGCGGTAATGGAAGAAAAAGGAATACCGGGTGTCATCATTAATATTTCCAGTACTATGTCACAAAGACCAGGCGGAAATAGTCCGGCTTATGTAACCAGTAAAGGAGGAATTGAAAGCCTTACTTATGAATTAGCGGTATTATATGGTCCTAAGGGGATTAGGGTGATTGCGGTGAACCCGGGTAATATTCAAACAAATTTAACCAGTGATTATACAGATGAAATCGGCAATAATATAAGCGGAAGACTTGGAGATCATATGAATGATAATACCCCACTTCAAAGGAAGGGAACCCCTGAAGAGATCGCAAATGTTTCATACTGGCTATCAACAAATGAGGCTTCTTTTATAACGGGTACTTCCATTCTGGTAGATGGAGGATTTTTTCACAATTTCAGTGCTTATCAGATGAAGAAACTTCAATTCCCGAAAGAATTTTGAAAGGGATCTGGAAATATGGCCACCTGCTCCCTTCTATTGGGGAAGGCTGCCGATTAACTTTAGGTGAAGGAGATACCCCACTTATTAAGTCCCGGCAATTGGGACCATTGCTTGGCCTGGAAAATTTATATTTCAAGTTAGAGATGGTAAATCCCTCAGGATCTTATAAAGACCGGTTTGCTGCATGCGCGGTCTCTGATTTGCTTCAGCGTGAAATTAAATTTTGTCTCGCAACGTCAAGTGGAAATACAGGATCTGCTTTAGCTGCATATTGTGCGGCTGCCAATATCAAATGTTATCTGGTCCTTGTAGATGGCGCCCCTATAGGTAAGCTTCAACAGATGCAGGTATATGGTGCTGAAACGATGATGGTAAAAGATTTTGGAAAAAACGCTCGTGTTACCGGGGAAGTATTTTCAGAATTAAATGCTATCGCTTATAAACATGGAAGCCGGGTACAAATAAGTGCATACCGCTATAGTCCATTAGGGATGGTTGGGGTTCAAACCATTGCTTATGAAATTGCGGAAGAACTTCCGGATATGGCTGGGCATGTATTTTCACCTGCGGGTGGAGGGGGATTGACTTTGGCTATAACAAGAGGATTCCAATTCTGGAAAGAACATAATCCAAATTTTAAAATGCCTAAGGTGCATTGTGTTCAGCCAATTGGTAATAACAGCATTGCCAGCCCCCTTAGAAATGGCTTACATAAGGCTAAGGCAGTTTCTCAAAGCACTACTTTAATAAGTGGGTTACAGGTGCCCAATGTAATTGATGGGGATGAAGTTATCGCTGCCTGTCGGGCTTCGGGAGGTACGGGATATGCGGTAACTGATGAATTGATTTATGAAAGCCAGCACAATATGGCGGCTAAAGAAGGAATTTTTTGTGAGCCGGCAGGAGCAGTTGGATTTGCGGGGTTGATTATGGCCCTGAAGAATAAGGAAATAAATGTAAAAGATCATATTGTTTGTATGGTTACAGGGCATGGCTTTAAAGATCCGGTAGCTGCAGCTGAAATTGCGGAAAAATCGGCTAGTCATTATTTTAAAAATACTAAGGATACGTTCCAATATGTAATATCCCAAATAGAAAAGAATAATATAACAAACTTCAAATGAAAGAAAAATTCAAAGGTCTCTGGCCGGCAATGTTTACTCCTGTTCTTAAAAATGGTGAACCGGCCATAGATCAGTTAGAAAAATTAGCAACCTTATTAATTTCTCAGGGTCTGGATGGGTTATATATCCTG
>JAYVXJ010000766.1:0-3699 GCA_043785285.1 Chitinophagaceae bacterium | reverse complement strand
TTTTCAGGGATCACCAAAACCCCATCAATATCACCAAATACCAGGTCACCCGGAGTGATCCACACATCACCCACCTGTATATTGCATCGATAATCCGCCACCTGAGTACGAACCGAAGAATCCTGCCCATACCTGCCTCTGCTGAATATGGGCCATTCCTGTTCCAATACCCCGGGCGTATCCCGGTAAAAACCATTGATGACGGCACCGGCTGCCCCTCGTTTTTTAGCGGTAGCCGTAAGTATCTCCCCCCAATAGGCGCATCGCATGGCGCCTCCGCTGCCCACATAAACTTCTCTTTTTTGCAATTGATCGAGCGCTTCCGTCAGGAGGCCGAATGGTTTCTTCTGAGGACCATATACGTCAATCATCAACACCGGCATGGCCCTGCCGATGATTTTATCCTTCATCCTTTCTCCCCTGATGGGCTGGGGCAGGAACTGGTGGTAACAGCCAAGCTCGTCCAGAATATCCCCTACTACCGGGGTGTATAATTCCTTTCTCAGGAATTCAAATAATTCCTCGTCATTTTCATATTCCCTGAAATGATTATCGTTTAGCTCTTCTTCGTCATCGTTGTTCATTCTGTGTGGTTTAATAATTATTTTAAACTTCTTTTAGGGTTGCAAGGATCTGCGCATTCAATTCCTCCTTTTCTTTGTCCGTCAGTAATTGATATTCAAAATCGCCCAGGTGCGTATTGCTTTTTTCTACGATGATCAGTTCGGCCTTTTTTCTCATGGCTATATTATGCCATGCATTCGCCGGTATATTGTAGGTGATTCCCACCTGCATTAAAATGCATTGAAACAAAAAACCGCTTCCTCCTTTTTCACCAGCAATCAATACAGCAGTTCCTTTTGTGAGAATGAATACTTCGTCGGTTTCCCGGTGCATATCCATTTTTTCTATTTGCCAAAGATCCTGGGCAGGAATATGATTTAATTGGGCCACCTGCCAGTGATCCTTAATAAAGAAAGGATTATATCCTTCCCCCCGATGAACGAAGGTTTCAATTATCTCTAGGCCCATGGCATTAATTTATTTTGATCGCGGATCATAAGGAATGGTATTTTCTTTATAACCTCCATCTATATATATTTCTGAAGCGGTAAAATAAGCTGACTTATCAGAGGCCAGAAAAGCGCAGGTCCAGGCGATATCCTCTGCATTTCCCAATCTGCCAAGGGGTATCCATTCATTAAACTTCCCCTTTCCAAACTTTTCAATTTCTTCCCTGTTCATTTCCGTCTCAATAGCACCCGGCGATATCGCCAGTACACGAATATTTTGCTCCGCCAGTTCCAGCGCCAGGCATTTCGTCATCATATTGAGCCCTGCCTTTGCGCAACAATAATGGATCAACCCTTTACGTGGTACTTTATCATGAATTGATGAGATATTAATAATAACGCCCTGGTGGTGTTGTATCATTCGCCGGCCAGCCTCCTGAGCACACAGGAAGGCGCCCCTCAGATTAACGTTGAATACATTATCCCAATCATCCAGATTGAGGTAAATGGCCTCCCCGATGGTTTCGCAGCCAGCATTGTTTACCAGGATATCCAGGGATCCCAGCGCCTGATCAAAAAAATTAAACATAGCGGCCACTTCAGCCGGTTTTGTTACATCCGCGGCGTAAGAAAAAGCACTGATCCCATAAGCCTGTTTTATTTCTGACACTACCCTTTCAGCCTTCTCCGGATGCGAATGATAATTCACCAGTACATTGGCCCCGCAGGCAGCCAGTACACGGCTGATGGCGGCGCCAATCCCCTGGCTTGCCCCTGTCACCAATATGTTTTTACCTTTTAAATTGATCGCATTATCCATCGTTTTCGTTTTATAATAAAACCTGATGCCATCTGCAGTGATCAAAATATCATCTTCAATCCGTGCACCACACCCAATTTCAATCCCATATACTCCGGGTTCAACAAACTACTCCATGGATCCGGGCAATCGATCATCCCCCATGGGTATTTTATTATCCTAACACCCTCCGGCAGCATATTTTCCGACTCTGTTTCCGGAACAAATAATATGTCCACTTCCTGCCGGGTATAAACAAAAAAGTAAACTCCCCAATGAGGCAAATACCCAGGGTTAACACCAATTCATCCGGCCACCAGAAAATGAGGGCACCCAAATGATTACGTTGAATAATATTGCTGAGCGCCAGTTTCCTTGCATCCTGCATATTCCGCCATTTAATCATGCAATTACCTGATCCGGATCGTCTCTATGGAAAAGGGATTTATTTTCATACTTATCCGGGTGGTGTTTTTACTCATAGGCTGATCTTCCTCTTCAATAATATTCGTCTTCGTCACTTCATTCATATTACCAAACCATTTGATGGTTGCGTCCGTTGTTTTTCCCTGCCTGTCTACCAATCTCATAATTACACTATTCCCGTCTTCGGATTTCTTTATGGTGGAGATCTGGACAGTGGAGGCATCCGTACTGGCAAAGCTATAGGTGGAAGGCAGGCCATTTCTTATTGCCGGAACATTGACCACGATGGGCTTTAAGGGTTGATTTTGCTGTTTGCCGGCAGATGTACTTCCGCTCCAGTCTCCCCGGGAAGAGGTCAGACTGAAATGAAAGGTATGGTTACCCGGTTGCAGATAATAATTCCCCTCCGAATGACAGCTCTTACGGCTGGCCAGTAAAATGGGTTGCAGCACAGTGGCGTTATTGGTATTGCCCGTGGGATCGATCCAGTCGAACACGGCGACTGAACTGCTGATCGTTACGGAAACATTGTTTTTGCTGGAATTAAACCAGTCCTGCACTTCCCGTGGATGAACTTTGCTGCATTCCGTTGAGTAATCCTGTGTGCCATAGGAAAACCCCGCTGCTCCTTTTATCTCATCTTTATCCACCTCCACTACACCCATAGGCACTTCATAAGCTATTTTCGACTCCCGCTGGTTCAGAGGAAAAGCCATCCTGTATTCGCGGTAACGTTCACCCGAAAATCCCAGCACGTCAACCTTGAAATCAATTTGTTTCAGATTTTCAAACAGGGTTACTGTCTGATGGATCGTAGCAAATTTTGTCTGCTGCGTAAATTCCCATGATTTTTTAACGGGTCCGTATTCTATGCAATTCCATTTCGGCTGATACTGGCTCAGTTTTTCGAATCCATTCATGGTCACCGGTTGAACATCCGAAAATTCACCCGCGCCATTACCGACCGATTCCATCTGAAATATCTCTCCACCCAAAAACTTATCGGTTTTTAAAAGTTCGGTCTGCAATTCCTTGTCGTATATACTTTTCAAACCACCCGCCCCGAACTGAACTTTGTAAAACCGGTTTTCATAAACGTCCGAGCCGGCCTGTGCCGTTACCGGCGATGGATTCGTGGGACTTACCGGAACACCTTTTTTAAAACCTGCTACAAAGGGAATGAGCGAATATATCTTATATCCCAGGGAAGGGACTTTTTCTGCTACAAAGGAAAGAGTGATCACTTCATCGGTTTCTTTGAGCGGCCTGCTCTTCATGAGCTGGCTGGGTACCTCTTTACCGGTAGTAGCATCGATCACTTTATAGGATAAGGTATCCTGTCCATAAACGTTTACACTCACTTCCACTTTGTCGCTCCTTTCCCAGGACAGCGGGTTGAAGACCACGATGGACCTGCCTTTTTTATCAAAACCGATGTGATCCGTAATCGCATTCAGGCTA
>JAYVXJ010000765.1:0-3713 GCA_043785285.1 Chitinophagaceae bacterium | reverse complement strand
GAGCCGGTGGATTTCATCAATGAATAGCACATCATGCGGTTCGAGGTTGGTGAGGAGCCCCGCCAGATCACCGGGTTTTTCGATCACGGGTCCGGAAGTTTCTTTAATATTCACACCCAGTTCATTGGCCACAATGCGGCTTAATGTGGTTTTGCCCAATCCGGGAGGACCGTGAAAAAGAATATGATCGAGGGCCTCATCCCTCATTTTGGCAGCTTTGATAAATATCAGCAGGTTTTCGATCAATTGAGGCTGGCCCGAAAAATCACGGATCACCGAGGGACGGATGCTGTTCTCGAATTCTTTATCGGGCGTTCCCGTAAGATTTTTATCAACATTCAGATTGGGATTGGCCATGGAGTAAAAGTAAAGAATAAGGTTTGGAACTCTGTGGGGTTTGCGATATTTGCCTGAGGAATCAATGGACACCTGCATTTAAGCTGCTGAAGAAATAATCTTTTCATGCGAAGAGGGAGTTAACCGACAGGGAAAAAGCCGGACCTTGCATTTATCCCGGGCGAAGACGTTCTCTGAGAGCCGAAACTCACTCTGAGCGCAGGCTCTTCACCGGGTTAGCTATGTGCCTGAGCGCTACAATCTTTTCGTCCATTTTATCTACCCGCCTTTCAGCCGTCCAGCCGGAATATTTTTTATTTCTTTCTTCATAAATAATAATAGGCGGAATGGTTCCTGACCGGAGTTTTTTAAATGAAAAACTTTCTTTGATGGCAGATTGAATGGCATCCCGCTGCAACAGGTCGATCATTTCATGGTGTGCAAAAATAGATTGGTAATTTACTAATATATTTAGTGTATAGGATTTCGTTTTTTATACATTTTAAAGAAAGTTGCATGGATCTCTCCTTTTCAAAGGTTTCGCAGTAAATCAAAGTGGAAAGATCAAAAAATGATATAATTTGAGTTAAAGTCTACTCATTTAATAGAGAATGAATATCTTTACCATCGTTTTTTGAAGCGCGAATTATTTTTTAATTTTTAAAACCGTTCAAAATGAGTTTACGTTTAGGGGATATTGCGCCCAATTTCAAAGCAACAACAACTGCCGGAGACATTGATTTTTATGAATTCCTGGGAAATGGATGGGGGATACTTTTTTCTCATCCTGCCGACTTCACACCGGTGTGTACCACCGAACTGGGAAAAATGGCCTTTCTGCAGGAGGATTTTGCAAGGCGTAATACCAAAGTGCTTGCGGTGAGTGTGGATCATCTGGATAAACATAACGGCTGGGTGAAGGATATCAATGAGACGCAGCATGTATCTGTTGGGTTTCCGCTTATTGCAGATCCGGATAAAACAGTGGCCAATTTATATGGCATGATTCATCCCAATGCTTCTGAAACATTTACTGTTCGTTCGCTGTTTATCATCGGGCCAGACAAGAAAGTAAAACTTACCATTACTTATCCTGCTTCCACCGGAAGAAATTTCAACGAAGTATTGCGTGTACTGGATTCTCTGCAACTGACTTCCAACTATAGTGTGTCTACACCAGCCGACTGGAAAGATGGGGAAGAGGTGATCATTTCTCCCGCTTTTTCACCGGAAGATGCAGTTAAGAAATTTCCGAAAGGTGTGCGCGTGGTAAAGCCCTATTTGCGCTATACACCGCAGCCGAATAAATGATTCCTGCTTTTTATTTAAAACTTCTGATGGAACCGGCGGGTTTGGTCAGAAGTTTTTTTATTTTTTATTTTTTTTAATCTGACTCAACAGCGCCCGCATATCTTTAGGCAGGGGTGCCTCGAATGTGAAAGGAGTTCCGTTTTCATCTGAGAAAGAAAGTTTTTCTGCATGCAATCCCAGCCTTCCCAGGATGGGCTTTTCTTCTTCTTCTGATTTGGACAGGGTATATTTTTTTTTCAGCGAGGATACTAACACCGGCTTGCCATCTCCGTATAATTCATCGCAAACGATCGGATGGCCGGCCCATTTCATATGAACGCGGATCTGGTGTGTGCGTCCGGTGAACAGGTTGAATTTTACGAGTGAATATCTTCCGAAATCTTCCAGCACTTCATAACCGGTGGAGGAAGGTTTACCTTTCCGGTGCACCTGCATGCTGCCGTTTTTGGCCGGGTGTTCCGCGATAGGTTCTTCAATTAATCCGGATGGCTTGATCATGGTTCCCAATACGATGCCGGAATACATTTTTTCCACTTCACGCCGTTCAAAAATTCCGGAAAGGAACCGGTGCATCTCTGCTGTTTTGGCAAATACAATCACACCGCTGGTCTCGCGGTCGAGCCGGTGAACCGTAAATATTTGTTGATAACGTGCGATGAGCAGGTCTTTGAGTGAAGGCGCAGATTGCTTTCTGTCGGGCACACTCAGCAAACCTGCAGGCTTATTGATAACAATGAAGGATTCATTTTCAAAAACAATTTCCGGAAATTTCATGTGCGGCAGAAGTTCAGGATTTCAGGTATTTCAGAATACGAATCTCTTTGTCGGTGAGCAGGCGCCATTTGCCGCGGGGTACATTTTTTTTAGTCAGCCCGGCATACATTACCCGGTCGAGGGTTTTTACATCGTATCCGAGTGCGGCGAAAATCCTTCTAACAATTCTGTTTCTTCCACTATGGATCTCGAGACCGATCTGGGTTTTATCTTTTGGATCGGCATACGCCATCTCATCCACGCGGGCTGGTCCGTCTTCCAATTCGATTCCGTTGATAATTTTTTCGAAATCCGCTTTGGTGAGGACTTTATCCAGGCCGACATGATAAATTTTCTTCACTTCATTTTTCGGATGTGAAAGTTTTTGCGAAAGATCTCCGTCGTTGGTGAATAGCAAAACTCCAGACGTATTACGGTCCAGTCTCCCGATCGGATAAACCCGTTCGTCGGTAGCTGTGGCAATCAATTGCTGAACGGTTTTTCTGCCCTGGGGATCACTGGTAGTGGTAAGGAAATCTTTGGGCTTATTCAATAAGATATAAACGAAATGACTGGAAACAGTGATCTTTTTTCCACTCACTTTTACTGTGTCGGTTAATAATACTTTGGTGCCGGGATCTGTTACCGGATTACCATTAACGGTTACCTTACCTTCTTTTACCAGCAGGGCGGCACTGCGGCGGGAGCTAATGCCCGCATGGGCTATGTATTTATTAAGGGGGATGCTGCCATCGGTTTTAGCAGGAGCATCAGATTTCTTCGCAGGATCTGTATTTGCCTGGGTAGCGCCAGCAACCAGGGCGCGTTTGTTCCTTTTTTCTTCAAAATGGCGATCAACCGCCACCTGGCGCTCTTTTTTCACTGCTTTTTTTTCCTGCCGCAACTCTTCTTTTACGGCGCTGTTGCGTTTCCGGTTGTAGAACTTATTGAAATTATCCGTTTTACGTTTCATGAAATTTGCCTTCAGGTATTGATCAGCGGTTTTTTTTATCGCAGTGAACCCCTTTTTACTTTTTACTTTCTTCCGGCTCTTTATGCGCCAGCTTATTCGCCAGTTGTCCGCATGCTGCATCAATATCTTTTCCGCGGCTTTTACGGAGGCGGGCATTCACCCGGTTTTTTTCCAGATGTTTCATGAACTGTGCCACCACCTCTTCATCGGGTTTGGAGAAAAGAGCATTTTCAATCGGATTGTATTCGATGATATTCACCAGGTCGGCCGGAACCTGCCGGTAAATTTTTACGAGTTCATCTGCGTCTTTCAGGCTGTCATTAAAATTCTGGAACAGGAT
>JAYVXJ010000764.1:0-3731 GCA_043785285.1 Chitinophagaceae bacterium | reverse complement strand
AAATGACGGCAAAGGGAATTTCAAACCCGCTAATGAGTCGGTTATATCGCTTACCGGAACCGGAATGATTACTTCGGCATCATTTGCAGATATTAATAAAGACGGATGGTTGGATTTAGTTGTTGCCGGCGAATGGATGCCGGTGACCTTATTCATGAATGATAAAGGTATTTTTAAGAAATCAGAAATTCCAAATTCCACCGGGCTCTGGCAATCCCTGTATGCCACCGATATTAACGGGGATGGTTATGCGGATTTACTGGCCGGCAACTGGGGACATAATTCAAAGCTCTACGCAGGTAAAAACGGCCCGCTCAAAATGTATGTAAAGGATTTTGATAACAATGGATCTGTTGAACAGATTGTAGCTTATTCCATTGATGGAAAGGAATATCCCTTTCTGGCAAAGGATGAACTGGAACGCGCCCTGCCGGTATTAAAAAAAGCTTACCTGACGTATGGTGAAGTAGCCGGCAAAACGGTGCAGTACCTGTTTTATGACCTGTTTAAA
Organism: Chitinophagaceae bacterium; assembly: GCA_043785285.1. GTDB lineage: Bacteria > Bacteroidota > Bacteroidia > Chitinophagales > Chitinophagaceae > Puia. The sequence continues at coordinate 3,220 of JAYVXJ010000764.1, read as the reverse complement.
GACTATAAAGAATTTAAGGCCGAAACCCTAAGCTCTTCCTGTTTTATAAACGATGGCAAAGGGAATTTTAAGAGAACAGATCTGCCGGACGACCTTCAACTGGCACCCCTCTTCGCTTTCTCTGCTAACGCTGAACCGCATGAATGGCTGACGGGAGGGAATTTTTATGGCGTTCTGCCCTATGAAGGCCGTTATGATGCAATATTCCCCTCCGTTTTTTCATACAATAATAAAACAAACCACCCTGAACTGCTTTCTTCCCTGCCTTCGATAAATGGCGAAATAAGAGATATGCAATGGATTAATGGAGAAGGGGGTAAGAAAATACTGATCATTGCGAGAAACAACGATTCCCTGGTTTTTTTAGAACCGGTCAATCAATAATATAATTATGCGTATCTATTTTGTTATAGGATTTGTGATGCTGTATGCTGTTTCCTGTAAAAAAGACAATAACAATACAACATTACCCCCGGCTCCCCAGCCGCTTGCCGTGCGCACTATTTATCTGGATAATGCAGCTCCGGGCAGCATTACCTATAACATAAGCGTAAGCCCCTTAATAAAAATTCAATTTTCCGCACCTGTATTGCAGAGCAGCACGGCAGCTGCCGTAAAAATAACGGACCGGACCGGTACAGCAGTACCCTATACAGGCAGTTTTCAAAATATGGATTCTGTATTGATCATTGAGCCTTCTTCCGCATTAAAGAACTTATCAAAATACAGTTTCAGCATATCCACCGCATTGCAATCTGCGGCCGGAGCTAACCTGAATACAGCCGTTTCAAAAACATTCATAACCCGGATTGATTCAACGGCAAAATTTCCACTTTTATCCGACAGTGCATTACTTACCCTGGTGGAGCAACAAACCTTTAACTATTTTTACGATTTCGGTCACCCGGTTTCCGGCCTGGCCCGTGAACGGAATACATCGGAGGATATCGTAACCACCGGGGGCAGCGGTTTTGGTATCATGTCGCTGCTGGTGGGTGTTCAGCGGAATTTTATCAACAGATCAGATGCGCTGGCCCGAATAACTAAAATCGTAAATTTTCTTTCAACCAGTGCGCATCGCTACCATGGTGCATTTCCGCATTGGATGAATGGTGCTACCGGAGAAACGGTTCCTTTCAGTCAACCCGACGATGGCGCCGATTTGGTTGAAACATCTTACCTGCTTCAGGGATTGCTTTGCGCAAGGCAATATTTCAACGGCCTTTCCGCTCCGGATGAAATTGCGCTCAGGGACAGCATTAACAATATCTGGCATGGCGTGGACTGGCAATGGTTCCGCCAGAATGGCCAGGATGTTTTGTACTGGCATTGGAGTCCGGATATGAACTGGACCATCAACATGAAAATCAGTGGCTGGAACGAAGCGCTGATCGTTTATGCGCTCGCTGCTTCAGCAGATACGGGCGCCATTTCGAAAACAGTTTATGACAACGGGTGGGCGTTGAATGGTGCAATAAAAAATGGCAGCAGCTTTTATGGTATACAACTACCACTTGGACCTACGATGGGCGGCCCGCTTTTCTTTGCACACTATTCTTTCCTGGGCATCAATCCCTCCAACTTATCAGATGCTTATGCCAATTACCGGACGCAGAACACGGCCCATGCCCAGATCAATTACCAGTACTGCATTGCAAATCCGTTAAAATATAATGGTTACAGTAATCTTTGCTGGGGGCTCACCGCCAGTGATGATAATATCAGTGGTTATTCCGCCCATTCCCCAACCAATGACCTGGGAATTATTTCTCCCACAGCAGCCATCTCTTCCCTTCCCTATACCCCAACTGAATCCATGGCTGCACTGAAATTTTTTTATTACACCCTGGGAGATAAACTTTGGGGAGAATATGGTTTTGTGGATGCTTTCAATTTGTCGGACCCATGGTTCGCCAGTTCTTTTCTCGCTATTGATCAGGGTCCCGAAATTGTGATGATTGAAAATTACCGTTCCGGATTATTGTGGAACCTGTTTATGAGTTGCCCTGAAATTAAAACGGGAATGAAAGCGCTGGGTTTTCAAAGTCCGGCTTTGAATTAAATGCAACTGAAAAATGGTATACAGGTATGAACGTGCAGTGCTTTCAAAAACCGAATCAGGATTAAAACAATTTAGAATGAAATATTATTTCATTAAGGTCGGATGGCTTGTCTGGGTTTTTATCAACCTAAACTCCTGGAGTTCATTCGCCCAGAAAACCAAAACGTCGCCAAAGAATGCAGAGCAGCTTTCGGAAAGGAATATACTGTCCGACAGCGCCCTGCTCGACCTGGCACAAAAACAAACTTTTGCCTATTTCTGGGATTTTGCGCATCCGGTCAGCGGGCTCGCCCGCGAGCGCAGCAACAATGCTTATGGTTACGGTCATGAAGTAGTGACTACCGGTGGCAGCGGATTCGGTATCATGGCCATCATCGTGGCAACGGAAAGGCATTGGATTGCCCGCGATACGGCCGTGAAACATGTACTCAAAACAGTCAACTTCTTATTAAAAGCCAACAGCTATCACGGCATCTTCCCGCATTGGCTGAACGGATCCACCGGCACAACGATACCATTCTCCCGGAAAGATGATGGCGCAGACGTGGTGGAAACTTCTTATCTTTTTGAAGGCCTGCTCTGTGCCCGGCAATATTTCAACCGCGATGAACCATTGGAAAATGAACTCCGCGACCGGATCAACTGGCTCTGGACGGGGGCTGAATGGAGCTGGCACCAGCGGGATGGCGGAAATTCTTTTTACTGGCACTGGAGCCCGAATAACGGATGGAGCATGAATTTTGAAATAAGAGGATGGAATGAATGTCTGATTACTTATGTATTGGCAGCCTCTTCTCCCACTTATCCCATTACCGCAGCCGTATACAGAAGGTGCTGGGCGGAAAGCAATCATTTTTTAAACGGACGTTCCTACTATGGCATTACACTCCCTTTGGGATTTGATTACGGCGGTCCGCTTTTCTTTTCGCACTATAGTTTTATCGGACTTGATCCGCACGGACTGAAAGACGAATACGCCGATTACTGGATACAGAATTATAACCACAGCCTCATTAATTACAAACACTGTGTGATCAATCCGAATCATTTTAAAGGTTATGGAGAAAATTCCTGGGGTCTGACCGCAAGCGATACCTATGACGGTTACAATGCGCATTCCCCGACAAATGATTTCGGCACCATAACCCCTTCCGCCGC
>JAYVXJ010000763.1:0-3733 GCA_043785285.1 Chitinophagaceae bacterium | reverse complement strand
GGCCCTGGCTACCATTGAGATACTTGAAAGGGAAAATCCATACAAGCGGTTTTTTCAATTGGGAAGGCAATTGATGGATGGCCTGAAACAGGCTGCTCTCGAAACGAATCAAACCCTCCTGGTACAAGGACCAGGCCCTATGTTCAATGTCGGGTTTACCCATCTTGATAAGGTGAAAGATTACCGGGATACATTAACTTATGATAAGGTAAAATTATCCAAATTTATAGCAGGGATGCATGACAATGGGGTGAGGGTTATTGGCAGGGGTTTGTGGTATATCAGTGCGGCACATTCAGAAGAGGATATTGAATTTGCTATTAAAAAAGCGAAACAAGTGTTGAAAGCAATTTAATTGGAGTTTAATTTGGATCATCTCAGCTTATGAAGGACAAAATAGAACAATTAGAAACAGTTTTACTAATTGGTAAAGGAAACCTTATCTGGAGCATTGCGGTATGTTTATTAAATGCAGGGCATGTTGTTAACTTATGGACAAGTGATGTTGAAGAATCAGTAAATGCTATCCTTGCCCACTTATCGGACATGAACGCTGGGAATGGAAATGATATAGTTGAAAATGATAGGTTAAATGTCTCCGGAAATTTAAAGGGGTTAGAAAATTGCAGGATAGCAATTATTATAACCCAGGAGGAATTGGCAGTGAAACAAGATAAAATCCGGCAATTGGAAGACAAGCTTTCTGCTGATGTGATTATTGGGATTAATTCAGAAAGTATTGGACTTGATGTATTGCAACAAAACACCAAAAAACCTGGAAGAATCATTGGGCTTAATTGGGTAGAACCGGCGCATACAACCAGATTTCTTGAAGTTATAAGTAATCAGTCAGTGAAGGAAAATATAACTGACCAGATATGCAGATTGGCACAGTTGCGTTGGAAAAAGGATCCTTATATGGTTCAGAATTTTGGAATCAGAAGCAGGCTGATAAGCGCTATGGTTAGGGAAGCCTTTTACCTCGTTGAAAACGGTTATGCTTCCGTGGAGGATATAGATCGGGCCTGCAGGAATGATGCAGGATATTATTTGCCTTTTGCTGGAAATTGCAGATATATGGATCTTATGGGAACTTATGGTTATGGAATGGTGATGAAAGATTTAAATCCCGATCTGTCCAAAGAACAACAAATTCCTGACTTTTTTAGTGATATTTTGAAAGAAGGTGGTATGGGCATGCAGAATGGCAAAGGTTTGTACCGATATACTGAAGCGCAATTAAAACGGTGGGAAAATACTATTAGTAAATTTAGCTATCAAATCGAGGAGATCATAAATAAATACCCTTTTAATTATAAGGGGAAAAAGTCCCTGTAGATTCGCGAATACTAAGAGAATAAAGGAAGAAGAGAAATATAAATCATGTAAATGGGATATCCGATTGAACACTCAACTGGGAGCAACATGAAATAAATATGGAAATCGGGACTAAATAAAGACAAAGAAGAAGTCCTTAAGCATAAGAGGGACAGTTATTACATGTAGCCAGTTAATGGCTACCTTCCTACTCGATTTGAAGCTTTGCCGGGCTCGTCTGTGCAATGCGTAAAAACAGTATTAGTATTGTATTCGCCTTATGGCTGTCGGATATGGCTGGAAAAGCACTATTCATTTTGATCTGGTGGTGATTGATGTGGCGGGGGATTGGATTTTTGCTTGGTTTGAATAAAAATATTAAATTTAGTTGTATCTTATAAGTACTCTTTTTTATAACCCAAAAAAATAGCCATGCCTAAATATGTAATTGAACGCGAAATTCCCAATGCTGGTAAATTAAGTGCCGCGCAATTAAAAGGTATTTCACAAACCTCTTGTGGAGTCCTTAACAAAATGGGGTCACAAATTCAGTGGTTACAAAGCTATGTAACAGAAGATAAAATCTATTGCGTTTATATTGCTCCTAATAAGGAAATGGTTCTTGAACATGCAAAGCAGGGAGGATTTCCCGCCAATTCTGTGAGCGAAGTATCCACTATAATTGACCCAACTACAGCAGAATAGTATGTCAACCAGTTGTAAAGAGTGCAATAAAGGTTATCGTAACAGGAGCAATTGCAGCAGCAGCGGCATTTATTGCGGCCAAATTAAGTAGTGGGTGAATTTATGGAAGTAGCGGCTCTCCGAATCTCAAAAGCAGCGAAATAATCAGGTCATTTAAATTTCAAATTTAAGGAAATGATATCGGAAGCTAAATCAACGGATTGGGTGTAATGACCATATCTTATTTCTAAGGCACTCAGGCTTTTTATCAGTATGCCATTCGGCGGTGCAATCCGGAAGCCCATGCCAAAGAAGTGACTGCTGAAGGCTGCCAGCGCATAATTGCTGGTGAAGTACTGATCTTGTTCAACATGTGCTTCGAAAGGGGCAAAATACTTTACTGCAGATTGTATATAATACCTGTAAAATGGCGATAGCGAAAAGAAGGGCGTGATTTTTACGGGAACTTCCAAATTTGCAGTATGAGATACCAATCCCCAACTATCAACATAAAAACGATAGTAAGATCTTATAATGATATTATCACCCAAAAAATAATTTAGCCTTAATCCGATGGGTAGTTTAAATCTTTGCGAAGGAAGGTTTTCGATGCTATCTTTCCCTGTGTTGAAAAACACCCGGTGAAAGGGTAATCCGAGATAACCACTTTGATAAACCAGGTCCAGCGCTATACTGCCCTGCAAGCGTGAATTAATAACCTGCGAAAAAGAGAATGAAGCGGTGTATGTATTTCTTTCGGCAGATGGAATGTTTGGCTTTCTTCCTTTGCCTATTATCTGACCGTTGCTGTAACTTAAGGCTTCCGTACGACCACTGGCAGTGGTTATGTAAACGACACTATCCGAAGACGGAACATTTTTGATTGAATCAACGGGGATAAATTCCGAAGGTCTGATCATTTTAATATTGTCGAAATAACCTGTTAGTTTGATGCTGAATTCTCCGTTTTTATGTGTTTTTTTTGAAAACGAAGTATTTAAACCAATGGAATGATAGTAATTCTGTTCCGCAGAATAATAAACGCCTAACCCGAATTCGGTACCTTTCTTTTCATTTTCAATTGTCCAGTCAAGTGTTGGGTACATCCTGGTACCGTCATTCCTGGCGCGGCCATTAGAGTCAACGAACGCTTGGGAAGCTGCAGTATGATAATCAATTCCCAAACCTGCCGTTAATGAATTTTTACGTTTTTTGCTATCCCATGCCACGAATTTTATATCTATTCCATTCGCCAGGTCCGTTACGTCACCAATTCCTTTACTATCGGTTCTTCCACCCATAACAGCAGACTTATCTGCTGTTTGATTATAATAACTAGATACAATGTTTACTTCATCCAGTGTTAACTTTTTGGACTGATAAATGTTTTCTTTTGAAGGAGTTTGTGAAAACCCGTGGAAAAACAGGATATACATTCCAACAACAGTGAGGCAAATCTTTTTCATTTTATTGTTTCAGGAAAGTAGTATAATTAATTGCAACCACATCCTCCTCCGGTTTTGCCGCCATTTACACCTGATGAACCCTCCCGGTAAGATTGCGCATTCAACTCGTTTTTTTCTACCTTCTTGTTTGCCAGAATCATTTCAGAGTCATTAATCCGGCTTTTCTGGTATTCTCTGACCTGTGTGCAGGAAGACAATAAAAAAACGGCCAGCGGGACCGTGCAAAATTTCATTAATGTTTGTTTTTTCATGCATAGCATTTTAAG
>JAYVXJ010000762.1:0-11938 GCA_043785285.1 Chitinophagaceae bacterium | reverse complement strand
ATCACTTTATTACAAAAAAGGAATGTTGTGTCAGCAGATGGTATTGAATACAAAGAATTAAAGAACGGTCAGCATGATTATACGAGCTGGAGTATGGTATTTCCGGACTTTCTCGTTTGGGCGTTTGGGAATTGAAAGATCGATAGCTGGGAGCTGAGAGTTGAAAAACCGGGTATGTGAAAAATAGTAGTAAATTAATTCCTTCTTCTTCATTTACACATTTTCAAATCATCTCCCTCTCCAATACCACATTCATCGCCGTCCGTTTTGCCGCAAATTCTTTGGCGGCTTTGATGAAGTGAACAAAGATGGGCTGTGGATTTTCCACAGTGCTTTTCAATTCCGGATGATATTGAACACCGATAAAAAACGGATGATCAGGCAATTCAATGATCTCAACCAATCCGCTTTCCGGATTTTTCCCACTTGCCATCATACCAGCCTGTTCAAACTGCTGGAGGTATTCGTTATTGAACTCATAGCGATGGCGATGTCTTTCAGAAATCAGCGGTTTACCATAAATTTCCATTGCCAGCGTGCCTTCTTTAATGGCACAGGGATAAGATCCCAGGCGCATCGTACCCCCTTTTACCGTAATTTTTTTCTGGTGCTCCATCAGGCCAATTACCGGTATCGGCGTGTCGGGTTGCATTTCCGTGGAATGTGCCGCTTTAAGTCCCAATACATTCCTGGCATATTCAATCACCGCCATCTGCATCCCCAAACAAATTCCAAAGAAAGGAAGCTGCTTTTCCCTGGCATATTTTACTGCAGTAATCTTACCCTCCATACCCCGGTGACCAAAACCCGGTGCCACCAGCAGTCCGTCCAGATTACCTAATTTCTCCGAAACATTTTCAGGGGTAATGGACTCGCTGTGTACATTCATGATCTGCACCTTGCATTCATTCATGGCACCTGCATGCACAAAAGATTCCAGGATGGATTTATAGGCATCCTGCAGTTCAATGTATTTACCAATTAATCCAATCGTTACTTTTGACTTAGGATGTTTTAGTTTGGCGAGAAATATCCTCCAACGACTAAGCTCTGCGTCCTGATAATGCGTAATGTTCAACTTCTTCAAACAAATCAGATCCAGTTTTTCTTTCATCATCGTAATCGGCACTTCGTAAATGGTGGCTGCATCTGCAGCTTCGATTACCGCTTCGATTTTAACATTACAAAACAGGGCTATCTTCTTCCGGATTTCGGGAGAAAGTGGTTCTTCCGTGCGACAAACAATAATATCCGGGTTAACTCCTTCCTGGCTTAGCAACTTCACACTGTGCTGTGTAGGTTTTGTTTTTAATTCTTTCGCGGCTTTAAGATAGGGTATCAAGGTAAGGTGGATAACAACGCAATCTTCGTCCGGCATTTCCCATTGTAGCTGACGCACAGCTTCAATAAAGGGTAATGATTCAATATCTCCTACCGTACCGCCAAGCTCTGTTAAGATTACGTCATACTCATTGCGCTGGCCGAGTAATAACATCCTTCTTTTTATTTCATCCGTGATATGCGGAACCACCTGAACGGTTTTTCCCAGATAGGCACCTTCTCTTTCTTTGTTAATAACCGTCTGATAAATTTTTCCTGTGGTTACGTTATTGGCCTGGGATGTGAAAATGCTGAGGAAGCGCTCATAATGACCCAGATCAAGATCGGTCTCAGCCCCATCCTCCGTAACAAAACACTCTCCGTGTTCATAGGGATTCAGGGTTCCGGGGTCAACATTAATATAGGGGTCAAACTTCTGAATGGTTACCCGAAGTCCTCTCGCCTGCAATAATTTAGCCAGTGAAGCGGCAATAATGCCTTTACCCAATGAAGAGGTAACCCCTCCTGTAACAAAAATAAATTTGGCCATAATATATATTTATTAAGACAACGGAAACTTCAATAAATTAAATGATATGACCTGTTGAATGACGAGTGGAAAACAGTATCCAGAAGGTCATGCAAACCTACGGCAATTTTTTGATACACGAAAAAGCTTAAACGCTGATTGTGGATAATATGGAAGATAAGAAATGGAGGAGCCCGGAAATCTATTTTAGCATATTGACGAAAAAATATTCCGGCTTTGCTTTGAGGACTAAGGCAGACCTGGGAATATTAACTACACTTTTGCTGATCTTGACGATCGCATTTTCAGGCGGGATATTTTCTGTTTCCCTTTTCTTTAACGTATGAAATAAAATAACAGTAAGGATCTCGGCTACTAACACAATGCCGCTCAGGTTCTTTTTCATGGGTTTAGAATCTTAACAATTCGCAGCTACTTTCTACGGGTTACTCAATAACGACAAATTTCCATCAATATTTTGTCAAATGCAAGCGGCCGCCTCACTTAAATCCATATATTAATCTTAAGTAGTTGATAACCAATAGGGCATCAACCATGTGCTATTTTGTCATAGCTGGCTACCAATCCTTTAATCAGGGAGGAGCTGAATCCCCGGTGTTCCATCTCATTTAAGCCGGCAATGGTGCATCCTTTCGGAGTGGTCACTTTATCAATTTCCTGTTCCGGATGGGTTTGCTTTTTTAACAAGAGTTCAGCAGCCCCTTTTACCGTTTGTGCGGCAATCAGACTGGCCGTTGCAGCATCAAAACCAATCTCTATACCACCCTGAATATTGGCCCGGATATATCTCATCGCAAAAGCAGTTCCGCAGGCACCCAAAACCGTAGCCGCATCCATCAGCTTCTCATCAATTTTTACCGTGCTGCCCAACTGATTAAAAATATCGGAGACTTCCTGAAACTGTTCGGCGCTCACTTCTTTAGTGGCCAGGCAGGTCATGCTTTCCCTGATGGAAATGGCTGTATTGGGCATGGCCCTGACAATCGGAATTTCATGATTTGTAAGATCATCCAACTTTTGAATATCTACCCCTGTAACCACGGATACCAATACATGCTTCCCTTTTTTAAAACTTCCTTTTAGTTTGGTTAACACATCGTCTACCTGAAAAGGTTTAACAGCAAGAATGATCAGATTGGCATAGTTCAGTGCATCCGCATTATTCCCGCTTATCATTACTCCTTTTCTTTCCAGTGCATGTAGCTGATCAATGGAACGACGGGTAATGAGTATATGACCGGGACTAACAAATCCGCTTTGAATTAATCCTTCGGCTATGGCCATGCCCAGGTTTCCTCCCCCGATGATTCCGATTTTACTGATCATAGTACTAATAGTAGTTATTGGGTGACAGGTAATTTTTAACATAATCGGCAATGCCGTTCTCCAGACTATAAAACGGTTCTTTATATCCGGCAGCAATCAACTTCCCCATATCTGCTTCTGTAAAATACTGATACTTATCCCGGATATCCTCCGGCATATTAACATATTTTATTTGGGAAGGCTTACCAAGCCCATCAAAAACAGCTTTCACGAGATCTTCAAAGCTCCTGGCTTTTCCTGTTCCCAGATTATATAAGCCGCATGGAATATTCAGGACCTGGAAATTTTCCATTAGCCAGTAACAGACGTTCAGAATATCTTTTACATAAATGAAATCACGCAGTTGCTGACCGTCCTGGTAATCCGGACGATGGGATTTAAACAACTTTACCTCGCCGTCCTTTTTGATCTGCCGGAAGGAATGCCAGATCACACTGGCCATACGTGCTTTGTGATATTCATTGGGACCGTATACATTAAAAAACTTCAATCCGGCCCAGAAAGGCGGATAACTCGCTTCCCTGATCGCCCATTTATCAAATTCGTTTTTTGAAATCCCGTATGCATTCAGGGGGTTTAATTTGAACGGAAGTATATGATCATCCCGGTAACCGAATTCTCCTGAGCCATATGTGGCTGCAGAGGAAGCATAAACCAGGGGAATACTTTTTATCATACAATAATCCCAGACCATCTGGGAGTATTCCACATTCAACCTTTCATGCACAGCATAATCAAACTCCGTAGTATCCGTTCTGGCTCCAATATGAAATATGAAATCAATAATGGGTTTATTTGTTTCCAGCCAATCAAAAAAATCATCCCGCTCAATTTTGGCTATATATTTTTCCCCTTCCAGATTATGGATCTTATCTATCCGGCTGAATTCATCTACCAGGATAAGTTGCTCAAATCCTTTATCATTCAGGAATCCCGTCAGACAACTGCCGATAAAACCGGCAGCGCCGGTAATTACAATAGCCGAATTTTTTGTCATACTTCAACAATTGATTCCATCTCCTTTTCAATGGCCCTATCATACCTGTTTTTCCAGTGGCGGATAGAACCCCAATCCTGACTGTTGATTAAAATGGCAGAGGAACTGACTTCTCCCAATTCTTCGTATGGAAAATTCCCGAGTAATTTTCTTAATGCGGCCAGCTTTCCCTTTTTTACACTGACCACTACCCTGCTCTGCGATTCGCCAAACCAATAAGCATCTGGCCGTATATTTTTATTTTGGGAAGAAACGGAAAATCCCAGTTCGCGTTGAAAACCACACTCAGCAAGCGTTACAAACAACCCACCTTCAGTAACATCATGGGCAGATTCGATCAGCTTGTCTTTTATACTCCGGGAAATCTTTTCCTGCAGCGTGAATTCTTCATCCAGGTCAAAATGAGGGGCGGGACTATATTCTACTTCGTGAACCGAGTAGAGATAAGCAGAAGAATTAATGTCGCTCCGGGATTGTCCCACCAATACAATTACATCTCCGGCCTGCTTAAAGAACAGGGTCATTTTTTCTTTGGCATTTTCAAGCAGTCCCACCATGCCGATAGTTGGCGTAGGATATACCGCGCCTTCCGGATGCTGATTATAAAAACTCACATTCCCTCCCGTTACCGGTGTGTCGAATTTGATACAGGCTGCTCCCATTCCTTTTACGGCATGCACAAACTGATAATAAACTTCCGGCTGATACGGATTACCGAAATTAAGGCAGTTGGTCACACCCAGTGGCGCTCCTCCGGAACAAACAATATTCCGGGCTGCTTCCGCCACCGCTATCATAGCTCCTTTGTAAGGATCCGCCAATACATAGCGACTATTGCAGTCGGTGGTCATGGCAATGGCTTTGGATGTTCCTTTAACCAATACGATGGCTGCATCGGAAGGTTCATTGGTTGAGCAGTTGGCAGCGCCTACCGTGCTGTCGTATTGCACGCTTATCCACCGCTTGGAAGCAATAGAAGGCAAACCCAGGAGCAATTCAGCGATGGCTTTCAGGTTATTGGCAACCGGAATTCCATCCGGATTAAAAGATTTGATCTTCTCGAAATAAGCAGGTTCCCGGTATTCACGGGTATACTGCGGGGCGCCACCGCCCAGCACCAGTTCGTAAGCCGGAATAGCAGCTTCCAGCCGACCATCAACATAAAAGCGCAACATCTTATCTTCCGTTACCTCTCCGATATTGGAACAGGGCAGATCCCATTTTTCGAATATATCCAGCACTTCTTTTTCTTTCCCTTTCTCCACCACCATCAGCATTCTTTCCTGGCTTTCACTCAGCAATAATTCCCAGGTTTTCATTCCGGGCTGACGGGTAGGCACTTTATCCAGATCAATACGCATGCCCATTTCTCCTTTTGCGCTCATCTCTGCTGTGGAACAAATGATGCCCGCCGCACCCATATCCTGCATGCCGACGACCGCACCGGTTGCGATCACTTCCAGGCAGGCTTCGAGTAATTTCTTTTCCTGGAATGGATCCCCCACCTGTACAGCAGGCAATTCCTCCACACTTTCTTTGGTGATATTCGCAGAAGCAAAAGAAGCTCCGCCGATGCCATCCTTTCCGGTAGCACTTCCAACAAAAAATACCGGATTACCCGCGCCCAGTGCGGTAGCTGAAACCGTTTCCCCTTTTTTCACAATGCCCACACTCATGGCATTTACCAGGGGATTTGTATGATAACATTCATCAAAATAAATCTCTCCGCCAACTGTTGGAACGCCAAAACAATTTCCGTAATGACCAATCCCGTGTACCACGCCGGCCAGCAGGTGCTGGGTTTTGGGATCAGTCAATTTCCCGAAACGAAGGGAATTGAGCGAAGCAATGGGACGTGCACCCATCGTGAAGATGTCCCGGTGAATGCCGCCTACGCCCGTAGCCGCTCCCTGAAAAGGTTCAATTGCAGAAGGATGATTGTGAGATTCAATTTTAAAAACCACACCGAGACCATCCCCGATATCCATAAGGCCGGCATTCTCTTCTCCTGCTTTCACCAGCATTTTCTTTCCTTCGCGGGGAAGGGTTTTCAGCCACCTGATGGAATTCTTATAGCTGCAATGTTCACTCCACATCGCACTAAAAGCACAGAGTTCCGTAAAATTCGGTGTGCGCCCCAGTTTTTCCCGGATCAGCTCAAATTCTTCAGCAGTAAGACGGAGTTGCTCAGCGGTTTTGACAGTAATTTCCATAATTCTGTGGGAAAGGGCAAAATTACGAACCACACGTTAATCTATTTGATAATTTTACCCTTGTATGAAGATTACTTTCATTCATCCCAAACGCGCATTCCTTCCTGAATTAGATGCTTACCGATCCTTCTTCCTTTCAAAAAATATCGAGACCAGCATCTGCCAATATGGAGAAGAAGCCGCATCCGGGGCCGATGTATATTGGTATATCATGGGATTGTACCCAAAATCTCCCGGCGGCAAAAAGCAGATTATCCATGAATATACCTCGGCTTCGGTACCCCCATACCGTAAGCTGAAGGATTTTCTCAAATGCAGATTGAATCCACATCCTCATTTCCGGCTTTACCTCAATGAGTATGTGCGGCAACAAATTGAGCACCGGGATGAGATACCTTTTGGTTACCGGGATATGGGCGTAAGCGATGATTTTATCCCCTACCCGGATACAAAAAAAGAATACGATTTTATTTACGCCGGCTCCTTATCACCGGAAAGAAAAATAGACAAGCTGCTTAGGGTATTTCAGCAGGGCGCAATGAAAGAGCGATCCATTCTGCTATTGGGAATTGATTATGACCTGCTGGCTGCTCATTATTCATCCAGCAAAAATATAACCTTTCAGGGACCGGCATCCCGGGAACAGATTCCCGGCTACTTATCCAGGGCCCGATTTGGCATCAATTATATCCCCGACCGGGAACCATTTAATGCGCAGACCTCCACTAAATTCCTGGAATACGCCGCTATGCAGATCCCAATCGTCAGTAGCAACTATTTCTGGATTTCCCAATTTCAGGAAAGATACGGGGGAGACTATTTTCTGCTGAAAGAAGATCTTTCCAATCTGAGCTGGGGCCGGATTACCTCTTTTCGTTATTCATTTCCGAGCCTGTATTCCTGGCACTGGGAACAACAACTCCGGGCTTCCGGTGTACTGGAATTTCTGCAGACTGCTTTTCCGGAAATTTCCTTTTAAAAATCCGCCAGGGCGCGATCGTATTCCAATAGTATCTTTTGTATATCAAATTTTTCTATCACCAGTCGCCTCCCTTTTTTTCCCATCTCCGTTCTTTGTGATGGGCTAAGTTGAATCATATCCTCCATTTTCTTTGCCAGTTCTTTTGCATCATTTATGGCACATATAAAACCATTCACCCCATCTTCAACCACATCTTTGCAGCCCCTGTTCAATGAAGTGATGATGGGAATCTCCATGGAAGCTGCTTCCAACAGACATCGCGGAATACCTTCAGCATAAAAGGAAGGAAATACAAAACAATCGGCCTGCCGCAAAAATGGCCTGACGTCCCTCGCGAAACCATTGTACTGGATATACCCTTTTTTTTGCCAGTATCGGATATCCGGTTTCGTAATGGAATCCGGATGATGTTCCTCAAAAAAACCGATGAGCTCAAAACGGATATCCCGATTTTTTTTCTTTAGTATTCTGGCCGCCTCCACATAAATACTGACCCCTTTACTTTTTAAAAGCCGGGTACTCATCAGAAACTGAAAAACTTTGGTTCTGGCAATGGGTCTGAACTGCTGAGGAGCGAAATAAGCCGGATTGATGCCTTCTCCGGGTAATATTTTTACTTTCTTTTCATCCACCAGTTTCCGCTGAATGAAAATTTCCGCATCCTCTTTGTTCAGGAACCAGACTTCACGGGTCCGTTTCAATGCTTTTTTATATAAATAGGAAACGGTTTTATTCAACCAGTTCTGCTTTGCAAATGCATAACCAAGCCCCGTGATCACAGCAATGGATTCGATTCCACAGACGGCCGCTGCCAAAGAACCGTAGATATTCGGTTTGATCACGTAATGAAAAATAAAATCAGGCTTTTGAACGAGGTAGATCTTTTTCAGGGAACGGTATAATGAATAATCGAGTAAAGGATTTACAGAACGGTTATTAAATTGAATATTCAGAAAATGGCATCCCTCCTTTTTTAATTCTGCGGCAAATTCGTCTTCCGGTGCAATCACCAGCACGTCAAAACGGGGAATCAGGTGGCGGATCAGGTCCAGCCGGAAGTTATAAACAGACCAGGCGCTGTTTGCCACGAGAGCGATCTTTTTCTTCTGCCGGAGGGACTGATTTTCGGTCATCAGGAGATATTAAATTCAAATTTATAGATTTGGGGGATCAAAATCAGGTAAACCTTCCAGATGCTTACATACTTTCTCTTTCTTTTTTACCTGACTGCGGGAACAATAATGCTGCATTGGATAATTCGCCGGAAAGGCTTCGCATTTTCCATTTATCACACAACGGCCGCAGTTTTGTTCAAAGTATTTCTGGGTTGTTTGTACGGCTATATTTTTCTTCATTATTATGGAGGCGATGATACCTGGGGATATTTTAATGAATCCAGGGCAGAAACGGATGTCTTGTTAAAAAATCCGATCTGGTTCATTCAGGAGTTTCTGCCCGCCCATTCCCTGCAGGCCACACAAAACCACGGATGGAGCGCCCTGCTGTTTTATATTAAGCATTTTGAATACTGGTTTATGGTGAAGTTCCTGGCTGTGCTCAATCTTTTCAGCGGGAAGAATTATTATATTGACCTGCTCTGGTTCGACCTGCTGACCATTGCCGGATCTTTTCTTCTGTATAAAATGCTGGTGAGCCGGTTTCCGGCAAGAGCCGGTATGTATTATTTACTTGTTTTTTTTATACCATCCATTACCTTCTGGTGTAGTGGTATCCGGGCCGAGGCATTGATCTTCTATTTTATACTGATTACCCTTTATAACGGGAAGGCTTATGCGCAAAGGCCCAATGGGAAAAATGGGGCAGGAATTATCCTTGGCCTGGCGGGATTCCTGCTCTTCCGGTTCCAGTTCCTTGCCTTTTTCCTGCCGGCATTTATGGCGTATATGATCAGTGTAAAAAACAAGCGATCCACCCCGGAATATTTCAACAGGATCTATCTGGCCGGCCTGCTTATTTTTAGTACGAGCCTTTTTCTTCCACCGGCATACCAGCTTTCCAAGCCGATGATGCAAGCACAGCAAAGTTTTTTTCAGTTACACGGAAACACGCGATATGCACTCGACAGCCTGCAATCCGGGCCGGTTTCTTTTTTGAAAATTCTTCCTCAGGCTATTGCCAACAGTAGCTTTCGCCCGTATCCCTGGGAAGGAAAGGGTCTCCTGCAATCTCTTTCTTCGGTAGAAAGTATTTTTCTTTTTGCCGGTATTCTATTTTTTGTTTTAAGCTTCCCCAAAAAACATAAGGTCACCGATCCATTACTCTGGCTTTTTGTGTACTATGGAATCACGCAACTGATTGCCATCGGTTATGCCGTTCCCTTTCCCGGAGCCATCGTCCGCTACCGCTGCATTCCCTTCCTTTTTATCTTTATATTCCTCTTTTCCACAAACAAACTCCTGCAACAAAAACTAACTTCCATCTTATTTCCAAAAACATTAGTAAAAAATATAATATGACATTTTAATTTAAATATTATTGAATAAATAGTAAAAAATCAGAATAATTCTATTCAAATATGTGATTATTTCTTAAAAACGCATAGAAAATCGATTTTTTTTCTGTACTTTTGAATATTCGCTTACATTCGTTCCCAAAATAATTTAAATGGAATCTTTAAGAGTTAAAGCCATAAACGATCTGTCAACGCAATCCTATCAGCCGGAACTTGACGGATCTCCCAAAATCACCAGTTATTATGGAGAAAATGTATTTAATCTTAAGACTGCCCGGGCATTCCTGAGTGATGAGGCATATAAAAGCCTTTCCGGATCTGTGAAAGGAGGAAAGCGAATTGACCGGTCTGTTGCGAACCAGATCGCGGCAGGTCTGCTTCAATGGTCCGAAGCAAAAGGGGTAACCCATTATACCCATTGGTTTCAGCCGCTGACGGGATCTTCTGCTGAAAAACATGATTCATTTTTTACCATTAAAGGGGATGGAACAACTATTGAACAATTCGATGGAGATGCGCTGATCCAGCAGGAGCCGGACGCTTCTTCTTTTCCCAGCGGCGGATTACGAGCCACGTTTGAAGCGCGGGGATATACCGCATGGGATCCTTCTTCCCCTCCTTTTATTATGGAAATCGGTTCCGGAAAAACACTCTGCATCCCAACCATTTTTGTTTCTTATACCGGAGAGACGCTCGACTATAAAGCACCCCTGCTGAAGTCGCTTGAATCGCTGAACAAGGCCGCTGTGGAAGTATGTAATTATTTTGATAAAAATGTTTCCAAGGTAAATGCTACCCTGGGTTGGGAACAGGAATATTTTGTGGTAGATGAAGCCCTTTTCAATGCCCGCCCCGACCTGGTAATGAGTGGGAGAACCGTATTCGGTCATGCCCCCGCCAAAGGCCAGCAACTGGAAGACCACTACTTCGGTGCGATTCCGGAAAGAGTATACGCTTATATGCGTGATTTTGAAGAGGAAGCTTATAAACTCGGCATACCGCTGAAAACCCGCCATAATGAAGTGGCTCCTTCCCAATTTGAATGCGCCCCGATTTTTGAAGAGGTTAGTCTTGCCGTTGACCACAATACCCTGTTGATGGATCTTATGGACCGCGTGGCCCACCGGCATAAACTTCGTGCACTGCTGCATGAAAAACCTTTTGCAGGAATTAACGGAAACGGAAAGCATAACAACTGGAGTATGGCTACCGATACCGGCGTGAATCTGCTGGCGCCGGGAAAAACACCGAAGACCAACCTCATGTTCCTGACCTTTTTTGTAAATACGATTAAGGCAGTTCATGATTATTCCGATGTGTTGCGTGCATCCATCGCTTCGGCCGGCAACGACCATCGCCTGGGCGCCAATGAAGCCCCCCCCGCCATCATTTCTGTTTTCATCGGACAATATCTTACCAAAGTGCTGGAAGATATCAAACAACGGGTAGGAAATAAATTCGACGAACAGGATGAGGCCATTCTCAAACTCGACCTGCACCGCAGCATTCCGGAATTGTTGCTAGATAATACAGACCGTAACCGTACATCCCCCTTTGCTTTCACCGGTAATAAATTTGAATTCCGGGCAGTGGGCTCTTCCGCCAATTGCGCGAATGCCATGACCTCCCTCAACACCATTATGGCGGAAACACTGAAGAAATTCAAAAAAGAAGTGGACAGCCTGGTAGAGAAGGGAGAGAAAAAAGAAATTGCTATCATGCACGTGATCCGTGAATACATCGTGAGCAGTGAAAAGGTGTTGTTTGAAGGTGATGGCTATAGCGAAGAATGGCAGAAAGAAGCCGCTAAAAGAGGATTGCCAAATGTAAAAACCTCTCCGCTGGCCCTCGATGCTTTATTAACGGATAAAGCAAAACGCCTCTTCGAAGGTAATAATGTACTCAACCACGCTGAGCTGGAAGCCCGGCATGAAATTGAGCTGGAAAAATATATCAAGAAAGTGCAGATCGAAGCCCGCATCATGGGTGAACTCTGTACCAGCCATATTCTTCCTCCTGCGATCAAATACCAGAACACCCTGATTGAAAATATCCGGGGACTGAAGGAAATCGGACT
>JAYVXJ010000761.1:0-3737 GCA_043785285.1 Chitinophagaceae bacterium | reverse complement strand
TCCGATGGGTGGTGATCGTTCCCTTGTTTTATTTTGCCATTGCATTTATCTATCGACATGCGCCTGCTGTTAAGGAAAAATGGCGACTATATTCACCGGGAACGCTGCTGGCAACCATACTGATGATTATCGTCACTTTTGCGTTTTCATTCTGGGTGAATAAATTCGGAACCTATAACAAAGTGTATGGTTCCATCGGAACGATCCTGATTCTTATGATCGTCATTTATATCAACTCCATGATTCTGCTTATTGGATATGAATTGAATGTAAGTATTCATTCGTTGAAGATGAAGGCAATCGAAAGGAGGGGGAATTAAAAAGTAAAAATTAAAAAGTAAAAATGGGTAACTGCCTGTGATTCCTGGTATCATCAGGGTTCTTTTTTTACTTCTCACCCAACTCCCAGGTATCCCTAAGGAGGCCATATTGTTCATCAGGCAATTTTGCCTGATTATAATGTCCGGCTGCCTGTTTCTGACGGAAAGCTTCATATAACGTTACTGCGCAGGCAACAGAAATATTTAGTGAACGGATGATGCCCACCTGCGGGATGATGAAATTTCCATCGGCCATTTTCCGTATTTCTTCACTCACGCCGTCATGTTCATTGCCAAATATCAGGGCAATGGACTTCTTAAAATCAATATCATATAGCGAAACGGCATCGGTTGAAAGATGGGTGGTTAAGATCAGGTCATATTGCTTGCGGAGGGATGTGAAACAGTCAACGGGATCGGCGTATTGATGAATAGTAAGCCATTTGGCAGCGCTGCTGCTGCTTTTTGCTCCCCATTTTTTATGCGGGCCGATCCGGGTATTAAGTACACTTATTTCCTGGATGCCAACGGCATCGCAGGTTCGCATCACCGCAGAAATATTATGCGGATCAAACACATTTTCCAGTACAACGGTCAGGTCGTTCTGGCGTTTATCCAATACGTGGGCCAGTCGTTGATGTCTTTCAGGAGTCATGAAGCAGATTAATTGTTTTTTCCCTGGAGCATGGGAACAAATGAAAAGTTATCAAATGATTCTTCCAAATGAGAACCATCCGGATATTTATTAATGCGTACCATCTGTTGCACTTTTCCATCTCCTACCGGAATCACCATTTTTCCACCGGGTTTCAGCTGATCCAGTAGTTTCAGGGGGATTTCCGGAGCGGCAGCAGTTACGATTATTTTATCAAACGGAGCAAAGGTGGGGAGACCTTCATAGCCATCTCCATAAAAATACCGTATGGAAGGATATTTCCCGGGGTAGCTGAACAACTTATTCTGTTCAAAAATATTTTTCTGTCTTTCAATAGTATACACCTGAGCACCCATTTCAGCCAGTACACAAGCCTGATAAGTGCTTCCGGTACCTACTTCCAACACTTTCTCATGTGGTTTTACTTCCAGCAACTGGCTCTGGTAAGCCACCGTGTAAGGTTGGGAAATGGTCTGCCCTTCCGCGATGGGAAAAGCACGGTCTTCGTAAGCAATCTGGTCAAATGCAGAATCCATAAAAAAATGACGGGGGATCACCAGAATGGCAGCCAGCACCTTTTCATCGGTAATGCCTTTGCTTCTGATCAGGGCAACCAGTTGTTTTCTCAGGCCTTTATGCCGGTAAGTATCGGATAACACTCGCATACGCTGCAAGATAATTGAAGAATTTTTTACAATGAATCTTTTTCATTTGTAACTTTTCACCCGGGAAAATCATCCCTTGATAAATTGATTTTCATGAAGCCGATCACTGCTTTCCTCCTCTGCGGGATGATGTTCCTCGAATATTTTGTGTGGGGCGCCTGGTATGTAACCATGAGCACCTATATGGGCACGAACCTGCATTCCACCGGTGTACAGATCGGGGCCGCTTACAGTGCCCTGGCCATCGCAACCATGATCTCTCCCTTTTTTATCGGATTGATAGCAGACCGGTATTTTGCTGCGCAGCGGATCATGGGGATTTTGCATCTGGTGGGAGCCATCCTGTTGTTTTTTGCAACAACAGTTGCCATTAATACTGCTTTTTACTGGATCATTTTATTTTATTCCCTTTTGTACATGCCAACCATTGCGCTTTCCAACAGCATTGCTTTTTACCAGATGAGTGATCCCGGCAGGCAGTTCCCCTGGATACGGGTTTTCGGAACCCTGGGATGGATTGTGGCAGGTCTGCTGATTGGAAATCTGCAATGGGAAAAAACAGCCAATACTTTTTATCTGGCTGCTGGTGCTTCTGCACTAATCGGGCTGATCAGTTTTATACTTCCCAATACGCCTCCAAAAGCCAAATCCACGGAGGCAACGGCAGCGAGGGCACTCGGCACAGATGCATTTGTTCTTTTTAAAAACAAAGCCTACCTGATTTTTTTCATAGCAGCCATCCTGGTATGCATACCGCTTTCTTTTTATTATGGATTTGCCAATGCCTTCTTAAATGAGATTGGTCTGCATAATGCAGCTTCCAAAATGATTTTAGGTCAGATCTCTGAAGGTATATTCATTCTGGCAATCCCTTTTCTGTTCAACCGGATCGGCGTCAAGAATATGTTGCTGATGGGCATGACGGCCTGGATTCTCCGGTATGTTTGTTTTGCTTATGGTGATCTGGGCAGTAACCTCTGGATGTTGTACGCAGGTATCATCCTGCATGGGGTGTGCTATGATTTCTTTTTTGTAACCGGATATATGTACACCGAGAAAAAAGCCGGAACCGGCATTAAAAATGCTGCGCAGGGACTCTTTACCTTTGCCACTTATGGCGTGGGCATGTTCATCGGAACCTGGTTCTCCGGGTTTGTGGTGGATAATTATAAATTGAGGGAGGGACATGACTGGCTGAAGATCTGGTTCGTTCCCGCTTATATCGCCCTGGGGGTACTGGTCTATTTTATTTTATTCTTCCGGGAGAAAAGAACGGCTGCTGCTATCAGCGGCTGATTTCATCCTATTCATTTAATCATCATTTAAATAAGCAGTCATGACGAGAATTGCCATGTTAGGTTCAGGATTTATCGGAAGGTTTTATGCCGATTCATTACAGGGACAGCGAAGCCGTGACAAAATCATAAGCGTGTATTCCCGCCGCGAAGTAAGTGCAAAGAAATTTGCTTCAGATTATGGATGTTCCCAATGGACAATCAATATGGAAGAGGCAGTAGCGAATCCGGAAGTGGATGTAGTTTGCATCGCACTTCCGAACAATCTGCATGAAGAGGCAGTCCTACTTTGTTGCAAACACAAAAAAGCCGTCATTACCACAAAGCCGCTGGGCCGAAATGCTACCGAAGCTAAACGCATGCTGGAAGCCGTGGAGAAAGCGGGAATTTTTAATGGTTATCTGGAAGACCTCGTGTATACGCCTAAATTTTTAAAAGCCTATGAGAGCGTTAAGAATGGTGCTCTGGGAAGGATCCTCTGGTCCAAGTCCCGGGAAACGCATCCTGGCCCCCACAGCGACTGGTTCTGGGATCTGGAGCAAGCCGGTGGTGGCTGTATTCTGGACCTTGGTTGCCATTGTGTGGAGATTGCGAGGAGTTTTATCGGAAAAGATATTAAGCCGGTGGAAGTGATGTGCTGGGCCGACACACAGGTGAAACCCATCGAGGCGGAAGACCATGCTATCGGACTGGTGAAATATGAGAACGGAGCGATCGGTCAGTTTGAAGTCAGCTGGACTTTCCGCGGTGGTCTTGATCTGCGCGATGAAGTGATGGGAACGGAAGGAACCATCTGGATCAA
>JAYVXJ010000760.1:0-3741 GCA_043785285.1 Chitinophagaceae bacterium | reverse complement strand
GCAGCAATATATAATTCAGGTACTGCAATTCTTAGTCGAAGTGTACGGTTATTCTGCACTTTTAAAACCACCTGATTAGTGCCTGCCAAAGCGCCCGGATCTGCATTTCGGGCTGTAATGATTCCGTCAAATGGTGCCTGCAATATTAAATAGCCTGCTACTTCCTTATAAGATTGAGTCAACTTTTTAGAGGCTTCGAATGCCGCACTATCTGCCAGCATCTGATTACGGCTGCGTTCCAGTTCAACCGGCGCTACAATACCCGCTGTTTTGGCCTGGGATGCTTTATATAATCGTTGAAAAACATCCGCACTGCTCATATACTTTGCTTTTGCGGCCTGCAGGGATGATTGGAATTCGGCATACCTGGTTTGTAGTTCCGGAGCTTCAATAACAGCTAATGTTTCCCCGCGACGAACCCGGTCACCTATATCCACCTTTATTTCTTTTAGATAACCTTGTACCCGGGCGAATAATTCTACTTGTTCATACGGTAACAATTCGGCTGGGAAAATAATGCTTTTAGATGCACTTGTGTCCTTCAATACAAAAACAGCCACCGTATCCAGCGTATTGGTTGCACTTGCGGATGTTTGCATCAAATGATCATTGTTTTTACAAGTGCCAAATAATAACACAATGGCTACTATTGAAATAGGTTGCCTGATGGATATATGATTGCTTTTCATTTTTCATTATAGTTTTTACTATTGACATCATCGGGGTCAACAGACGCAGATATGTATTTATTTCGACCAATACCCCAATGATATACATGTGGAAGGATTAGTAATACACTAATGGTAGAAAATATCAATCCTCCTATCACTGCTATGCCCAATGGAGCTGTCTGGTCGCTGCCTTCACCCAAGCCCAATGCCATTGGCATCATACCGGTAATCATAGCCAGACTGGTCATTAAGATGGGCCGCAGACGACTTTCAGCCGCTTTTATATGCGCTGTAACGATATCTCCCGATCTTCTTCCTTGTTCCGCATTGGTAATAAATAAAATCACGTTGGCAATAGCCACGCCGATGGCCATGATGCTCCCCATATAGGATTGAATATTCATTGTTTTACCGGTGATAAACAGCAGAAATAATGAACCCGCAATAACAGCAGGAATTATGGATAAAGCGATGAATGCAACGCGAAACGATTGAAAAAAAACAGTCATCAGCAGGAAGATAACGACGACTGCAATTAGCAGCCCAAACTGCAGGCTATTCAGTGTTTCCTTCAGCAATTCAGGCTGGCCGCGCAACAATAGTTTCGAGCCTTTCGGAAGGACGGTATGGCTAATGAGGTTATTCACTTTTTTAAAAGCACCACCCAAATCTTCACCCTGAACATTTGCAGTAATAGTAATATAGCGTTGCTGGTTCAGCCTGTCATATTCACCCGGTATACTGATGCGTTTCCAGGAAGCAACTTCATTCAGCAGGTGCATATTCCCATTTGCCGAGGACACCGGGACTGCCTCTAATTGCGAAGTACTATTCATCCTGTATTCCGGGTATTGTACCTGAACCTGATATGCCGTACCAGTTGCTTTATCTAACCAGTAGCCGGGAGATGTAAAGCGGCTGGAGGAAGTAGCAGCAACAACAGAACGTGATACCTGATCAACAGATATACCCAGCTGGCCGGCTTTGACCCTGTCCACATCGATCTTAATAGCCGGGTAATCCAGCGGTGTTGCAATTTGTAAATCCCTCAGTGAGTTTATGCTTGATAATTGCTTTATCAATTGCGAGGCTGTTTTTTCTCCTTCTTCTAAATTTCTGTTCACTACTGCAATTTCGATAGGATTAGTGGAGCCCAGGTTTAATACCTGTTCTGCAAGATCGCCGGGTTCAAAAGAAATTTTTGCATTAGGTATTTCCTTTTTTACAGCCGCTCTAAGCTGTTCCTTAAAATTTGCTATGGCAATTGTTCCGGGTTTCAATTTTATTTTAGTGACCGATTCATGTGGCCCACCGGTCCATAAATGAATGAGGTTTACCGGATAGCTGGAGGGTTGTGTTCCTACAAAAGCAGAAGTAATTTCTACATTTTCTTTACCAGCAATATCGTTTACCAGGGATAATAATTTACGTGTCGCATCTTCGGTACGTTCTAATCTCGTACCGACCGGCAAACGTAATCTGACCTGAGATTGCCCGGTATCTGCTTTGGGAAATAATTCTGTTCCAATAGCTGAAAACAGTAAACCAATCAATCCGGCTGATACGACTATAAATAAAGCGGTTATTATACCGCCACCGGTTTTGATACGCCGGCTATAGTTAACATAATTATTTTTAAACCGGTTAAACAGACTCCCGGAAGATGATTTCTCCTTTTCGCTTAAAGAATGCTTCATCAACCAGTTGCTTACTACCGGAACAAATGTTTGCGATAAAAAGAAGGAAGCGATCATGGCAAATCCTACCGCCAGGGATAAGGGCAGGAACATGGCTTTTGGTACACCACTCATAAACAGCGATGGAACAAATACAGCCAGGATGCTTAACAAAATCAACAGCTTGGGGCCTGCAATTTCTCTGCTGGCATCTGCAATGGCCCTGGATTTACTTTTTCCCGTTTCCAGATGCCGGTGAATATTCTCAATGGTAACCGTTGCTTCATCTACCAATATACCAACCGATAATGCCAATCCACCGAGTGTCATAATGTTGATGGTTTGCCCGGTAAGGAATAACAGGGTTGCCGAAGTAAGTAAGGCAAGTGGTATGGTCATTACCACAATCAATGCGCCTCTTTTATCGCCCAGGAATAATAATACCATAAGTCCGGTGAGAATAGCACCCAGCCCGCCTTCAAACAATAAGCTTTTTAAGGCATTGATTACATATCCTGACTGGTCAAATGCATACGATACTTTGATGTCTTGCGGAATCGATGCCTGCATATCGGGTAAAGCTGCTTTAACCCGTTGTACAACTTCCCATGTGGATGCATCTGCCCGCTTGGTAACAGGAATATACACCGAACGTTTACCATTAACCAGCGCATAACTGGTAGTAACATCTGAGCCTAAACTTACGGTAGCAATATCTTTCACATACACTGCTGGCCCGCTGCCCATTTTCAATGGCGTATTCTGCAAATCCTGCAAACTTTCAATTACACTGTTTTGAGGAGTAATGTAAGTGCTGTCGCCGATACGTACATTCCCCGCAGGACTAATCGTATTCGATTTCAATATGGATTGCAGCACCTGATCGGGCGTAAGCTGATAACTTCTTATTTTCTCAGGATCAACAGTTATCAGTACTGTCTTCTGATTGCCGCCAAATGGGGGCGGTGCAGATACACCGGGCAAGGTGGAAAACATCGGGCGAACACGAAACAAGGCAAGGTCAGCGATTTCGCCGAGGGAACGGGTCGCAGAACTAAAAACCAATTGTCCTACTGCCACGCTACCTGCATCAAAACGAGTGATAAAAGGAGGTACAGTACCTGGTGGCATAAATGCTCTGGAACGGTTTACATAACCTACAATTTCAGCCATAGCCTGGCTCATATCGGTGCCTTCATTAAATTCCAATTTGATAAGAGCAGATCCCTGTACCGATTTTGAATCAACATATTTTACACCGGTAATGTAGAGGAAATGATATTCGTAGTAAGAGGTAACAAAGCCTTCCATTTGTTCCGGTGACAAACCGCCGTAAGGCTGTGCTACATATACCGTGGGCAGGCCTAATTTAGGAAAAATATCCACTTTGGTAT
>JAYVXJ010000759.1:0-3751 GCA_043785285.1 Chitinophagaceae bacterium | reverse complement strand
TTGGATTTGTTGCCATCCAACAGGAAATGTTTTAATTAATTTGGGTTTGGTTGTTTGAACAAGATGTTCACCGTTATTAAAATTCCAGTTCCATTCACTAATGGTACCAAACTTCACCTGGGAAGCATCATAAAGTATTGCCGGAGAATTGGCGCAAATCACGTGGGGCGCATAGGTAAATCCCGCTTCCGGTTTTGAACCAATGATAATTTTATTTATGAGGGTATCCGAAAGGCAACCATTGTTTCCCAGAATATTGAGCTTGATAGTATAATAGCCTGGTGAGGGATAGACATGAGGTGGCGGATCCTGACCGGTATACGTAGTTCCATCTCCAAAATCCCAAAACCATTTTAAGATCGAACCGAAAGAAGTTGAGTTGTCTTTAAAAGAGAGGTTAGCCGGAGCGCAGGTATTTTGATCTGCTGGTAAGGAAAATCCAGGATTCAGGGAAGTGCAAAATTTCTGAACGTTACTTCTGCCGCCGGTGGCTCCGCTGAAACCCCAGTATACTTCCGAATTGTTATGAAATATATCGTTCACCAGATCCGTTTTTGTTTGCACGCGGGGAACTCCGTCAATTTCGGCGGAAAGTGTGGTGGTGGAAGCATCCCAGATGATGCGGAAGGTGTGCCACTGGCAGTCTTCGATATTGCCGTAATTATCAAGTACGGGTGCAGGTCCTGCTAACGTATTCGGGCTTCCGTTGATCAGGTCGCCGTTTTTATAAATACCGGTATGATCGTAGGGAGGATCGTTGAAATCGAGGTTTTGCCAGGTATCTATCGGGATTCCGACAGAAGGATTAACACCTTCAAATCCAAGTCCCTGGGCGGTGGATCCTATGCTGGTGCCGATGGGCTGGAGAACGAATACGATTCCGTCTGCTCCACTGGCGTCTTTGCATCCAAGGAATACATTGAATTTATAGTCGAAAGACTGGCTGAGATCTATTTTATTTTTATTCCAGACGGATCCGGTCTGAGTAAGTAAATCCGTTGTGAGTGTATAGCAATTACAATTCTCCTGGAATGCATTTCCATTGATGATATATGGATTTTGCTCCTGTGCAGAGGAGGGGAGGTAAAAAAAGCCGGATAACAAAGTTATCAGGCCAATGCGTAGTCCTGTTCTCATATGGGATCATTGACCAATCAGGCGATCATCTTCCGTTCATAGGAATTATGATTATATCCTTATGCAGAAAATCATCTGTCATGGGCCAGCTCCTCTGAACCTGTAAAAGTTCAGGGATTAGATCCTTTTTCAGACTACCAGCCTTGCTTGGCAACACCTGCCTTGATCGCTGCCAGTGCTTTTTCTTCACCGAGCAAAGTAGTCAGCTTATTTCCCTTTCCGTCATGCCCCTGGGCCATGTAAGCGCCTTTGGCCGTCTTGCTGATCACTGCGTCCATGATAGGGACATTTTTCTCTTTCGTCTTTACGTTGTATGCTGTAAGTATTACAGTGGTCATATTTTCAAATTTAAAAGGTTCGTAATGATCAACCAGGTTAATCGATTTAAAGGTAGAGAAATATTCTTAAACCGGATTTCCGGCAATGTTAAACATCCAGCCGGGCATATTTTGCATGAGATTCTATGAATTCCCTGCGGGGGGCCACTTCGTCGCCCATCAGCATGCTGAACACCCGGTCTGCCTCTGTTGCGCTTTCGATAGTCACCTGTTTAAGGGTGCGGGTTTCTGGATTCATCGTGGTATCCCAAAGCTGGCTGGCATTCATTTCTCCAAGACCCTTATATCGCTGAACAGTCACACTATCCTCTTTTCCTGCCCCGATTCTTTCTACCTGTAATCGGCGCTGGTCCTCATTCCAGGCATAGGCCTGTTCCTTTCCTCTCTTCACCAGATAAAGTGGTGGTTGGGCAATATAGATATAACCATGTTCGACCAGGGCGGCCATATAGCGATAAATAAAGGTCAGAATCAGGGTGGCAATATGACTGCCATCCACGTCTGCATCTGTCATGATGATAATCTTGTGATACCTTAATTTGGCCACATTCAAAGCCTTAGGATCATCGGGTGTCCCCACGGTTACTCCCAGGGCAGTATACATATTCCGGATTTCCTCATTTTCGTAAATCCGGTGTTCCATGGCTTTTTCCACATTGAGGATCTTACCTCTTAGTGGAAGAATAGCCTGGAAACTCCGGTCGCGACCTTGTTTTGCTGTACCTCCTGCGGAATCCCCTTCCACCAGATAAAGCTCACATCTTTCGGGAGATCTTTCGGAGCAATCCGCGAGTTTGCCGGGTAAGCCACCTCCGCTCAGCACGGATTTCCTTTGTACCAGTTCCCGGGCTTTACGGGCGGCAGCCCTGGCCTGAGCGGCGAGGATAACCTTCTGGATGATGCTTTTTGCTTCCCGCGGATTTTCTTCCAGATAAGCTTCGAGCACTTTGGATACCGTTGTATCTACGATCCCACTCACTTCATTATTCCCCAGTTTGGTTTTTGTTTGACCTTCAAACTGAGGTTCCGGAACTTTTACGGAAATAATGGCGCTTAGTCCTTCCCGGTAATCATCTCCTTCGATTTCGACCTTTGCTTTTTCAAAATGGTTTTGCTTATCGCCATAGCTTTTAAAAACGCGGGTCAGTGCACGACGGAAACCGGCCACATGGGTTCCTCCCTCAATGGTATTGATGTTATTGACGTAAGAATAAATATGTTCGCTATAGCTATCGTTGTACGTCAGCGAGATCTCTACAGCAACATGGGTGGCTTCATCCAGACCATTCACGTAGATCACTTTTGGGATTAGTGGATTCCGGCCGGCATTTGAATCCAGCATTTCCAGAAACTCCACGATTCCCCCCTCACTGTAAAATATTTTTGTATAGGTATTTCCCTGTTCATCCGGTTCGCGGAGATCATTGAGCACTATCTTAACCCCTTTATTCAGAAAAGAAAGTTCACGCAACCGGCTTTCCAGGATATCCCGGTTGTATTCGGTGGTGATGAAAATGCTGGCATCGGGATGAAAGTGAACCCGGGTACCGGTTTTGTCGCTGATTCCGATTTCGCGAACTGGATATTGCGGTACCCCGATCTTATAGGCCTGCTCAAACTTTTTACCTTCCCGTTGAACGGTTACATGCAGGTCACTGCTCAGCGCATTTACGCAACTGACACCCACACCATGAAGTCCGCCGGAAACCTTATACGTATTCTTATCGAATTTCCCGCCCGCATGCAGCATCGTCATCACCAATTCCAGGGCGTTTCGTTTTTCTTTTGTGTTCATACCGGTGGGAATTCCGCGCCCATCGTCTTCCACGCTAATGGAATTATCGGGATAGATATTCGCGGTGATATTGTTGCAGTAACCGGCTAACGCCTCATCAATGGAATTATCCACCACTTCATAAACCAGGTGATGCAAACCCTTAACGCCGATATCGCCGATGTACATGGCCGGTCTTTTTCTGACCGCTTCCAAACCCTCAAGAACCTGAATACTGTCTGCTCCGTAACCATTCGTCGCCGGAGATAAAACCTGCTGTAATGTTTCGCTCATATTTA
The DNA here is from genome assembly GCA_043785285.1 of Chitinophagaceae bacterium. Lineage (GTDB taxonomy): Bacteria > Bacteroidota > Bacteroidia > Chitinophagales > Chitinophagaceae > Puia. The sequence continues at coordinate 203 of JAYVXJ010000759.1, read as the reverse complement.
GTTGAAAAACCGGTTATTAGAAGTAAAATAACAGGGTCTGCAAATCTACGAAAACCAGGGTTAAGAATAGGGTTAAAAAGCGTCTATTTTAAGGAATTTTTTGGGTGATTTCACATAAAAAAATGACAGTTTTATGATGATTCTGGCCGGCTATCCGGTTTTCCTGTTATTGCCGGTCCGTGTTTCCGGTGTAAATTTGCACT
>JAYVXJ010000758.1:0-3752 GCA_043785285.1 Chitinophagaceae bacterium | reverse complement strand
AACGACCTGAACAATTAGACTTTTCTGAAAAAAGGAACGAAATGATGGATGACTTGAAACGAATTCTGCTTACATTTAGAGAACAAAAACCTCCCCGTTTATGAGTAACCCGGCTGCGCGAACCGGCGACATGCATATGTGCCCCATGCTAACGCCGGGTCTTCCGCCCATACCCCATGTAGGCGGCCCGGTTACCGGACCCGGATGCCCAACGGTTTTAATCGGAGGAATTCCAGCAGCCATCGTGGGCGATATCTGTGTTTGCGTAGGGCCTCCTGACATGATTGCGATGGGATCAACCACCGTTTTAATTGGAAATAAGCCCAGTGCCCGGATGGGTGATCAAACCGCCCATGGAGGAACCATTGTGGCAGGATTCCCCTCCGTCTTAATTGGCGGATAATATCTCAACTCCCTCTATGGACTGGCCCACCCGGAATGGCAATGAATACTATCGGTAGACCGCCAAAAATGGTATATTGACCAGGATTTAACCGATTGGTCATGAAACCTGGGAAACACGAATACAAATGCTTCATCGTAGATGACAGCCTGGTAGACCGGCTTACCACCGCGTCTTTCTTGCGCAAATATCCATTTATTAAAATAGCAGGTTTATTTGATTCTGCCGGTCTGGCCCAGGTGGCTGCGGAAAAAGAACTCCCTGATGTTCTTTTTCTGGATATCGATATGCCGGAGTTTAACGGACTTGATCTGAGGGTTCAACTGGAAAAAGTGCCAGCTTGTATCTTTATTACTGCCTACCCGGAATATGCGGTACAAGGTTTTGAAGCCAATGCATTGGATTTTTTAGTGAAGCCACTCAAAGCCGACCGTTTTGATATGTCCATGAACAGACTTCAATATTTTCTGGATATACATTACAAAGCTGAATTATTGGACCATTCCTTAAACGAGGATAGTTTGTTCATTAAGGATGGTCACGAGCACATTAGGATTCAGTTTTATGATATTATTTACCTGGAGGCACTCAAGGATTATACGGGAATTATTACCCGGGAAAGAAAATATTGCGTGCTGACCCCATTGGGAAACCTGTTGAAAGAAAAAGCTTTTCAATCCTTTATCCGTATTCACCGGAGTTATGCTGTGCAGAAGCATTTTATCCGTAAAGTCACCCCCAAAGCGATAATGGTTAATAATATTCTTCTTCCTATTGGCAGAAGTTATAAGGAAGTATTGGATAATTTGCTAACCCCTAACACATGAAATGCATACTTTTTATTTTCCTTAGCCTTTTACAGACCGGGCTTTTTGCTCAGAAAAAAAGTCAGGCGCTGATTGATTCAGTGCTGAATGGTCTGCCCGCATTAAAAGAAGATACCAGCATCGTGAAGTCGCTGACCAAGATAGCCGAAACATATATACAGGTCAATCCAAATAAAGGGATCGAATACGCAGATAAGGGATTGGCGATCGCAGAAAAGATCAATTGGAAAAAAGCGATGGCCAAACTCGAAAATGCAAAGGGTTTACTCGTTGGGGATACCGGCAACAATACCCTGGCCCGCGTTCATTTTGAGCGGAGTTATGCTTTGAATAAGGAATTGGGCGCTTCGTTTAACATGATCAGCAACCTGAATAATATCGGTAGAAGTTATCAGCGCGAATCCAATTTCTCCCGTGCCCTGGATTATTTTTTTAAGGCCCTGTCCATTGCCGGGGAAATTAAAAGTAATGAACAAATAGCCCTGGTGGGAACCAATTTAACAGCCAGTTTTATAACTCAAAAAAATTACACGAAAGGCCTGGAATATGCCCAAATGACCCTGAAATACGCAGAACTTTCACAAACGCCTGGCAATATCGGAAAAGCCTTGCTGCATATAGGGGTAATCAAGCAAGAGACAAAGGATACGGTTGCTGCCAGGCGTTATATGGAGCAGGCGTTAAAAGTATATGAAGAGATGGGTAATCTTTCGGGCGTGGCCCAGGTGATGTCAACCATGGCGCCACTGGAATATCCTGATTATAAAAAGGCGATAGAAACGATGTTGAAGGCCCAAAAAATCCTGGATGAAATCGGGCCAACTTCCATTTTTTCAATAGGCAACCTGGCGAATCTGGGAAGAACCTATTTCGACCTGGCCTTGCATAGTCCACCGGCAGAAAAAATGGAGTTGCTGGGAAAGGCCGAATCGTATCTAAAGCGTGGCGCACTGGTTTGTAAAGAAACGGACAATGCGGAATACCTGGCGACCATTTCCTTAAACCTGGCTGACCTGATGGAGAAAAAAGGCAATTATAAATCTGCGCTGAACAATTATAAAACCTATTATTCCATCAATGATTCCCTTTTCTCCCAGGACAAAAAAAATGAACTGGCGGGCCTCGAAAATAAACATAATATAGATTTAAAGGATAAGGAAATTGCCATCAGCAAATTGGAGTTGATCAGTCAGCATAGAACACAACTTGGATTGATTGTCGGTTTGGCTTTATTAGGAATCATCGGGGGACTATTATTTTGGCAAAGCCGTGTGCGTAAAAAATCCAACACCACCCTGATGGTGTTGAACAACCAACTGGACGAAGCCAATAAGGTAAAAGTTAAATTTTTTGGTATCCTCAGCCATGATCTCCGAAGCCCCATCGCCAGTCTGATCAATTTTTTATACCTCTTAAAAAATGAGCCGGCGCTGCTCAATGCTGACGAGCAAGCTGCCCATCAACAGCAGATCAGCCAATCCGCGGAAGAATTGTTGCAAACCATGGAGACTATGCTATTATGGAGCAAGGAACAGATGGAACATTTTAAACCTGACATTAAACTGGTGCAGGTCAGTGAATTATTTGATTACCTGCAAAAATTCTTCCCTCAAACGCAACAGATCAATATCCGGTTTAACAATCCCGAGACGCTCGTTGTTTCCGCCGATGAAAATTACCTGAAAGTCATCATGCAAAATCTTACGTCCAATGCCATCAAGGCGCTCAAGAATACGCCGAACGGGTTAATAGAATGGAAGGCCGGGAAAGAGGGGTCGAAAACCATTTTATCCATTACGGACAATGGGCCGGGAATCAATGAGGAGCAGGTAAAATCGCTCTATCAGGAAGGCAGTCATTTCAACGCCAAGACCGGGTTTGGGCTTCATCTGATCAGGGACCTGGCTAAAGCCATCCAATACCACATATCGATTGAATCGAAACCAGGGATCGGTACAACCTTTGTTTTATCTTCCTAATTACTACTTTTTAAAACTTAAAACTAAAAGTCATGAAACGATTTCGGGAGTATCATTCAGTTCTTCCAATTGTTTTTCCGGAGGAATGGGTTTTAAAATATATTGCCAACCCTTTTCGCATAATTCAAGTTTTTTGTTTTCCAAACGGCTATCAATTTCAGCCTCACGCCTGAAATTGATAGCCGTTTGGAATATTCCTGAAAAAAACAAACTATTACATTAAATCCCTTGGTAGAGGATGGCAACTTTCAAATTTTTTATTGAAAGTTTACATCTTATGCAGTATGTGGATTAATAAGATTCAATCCGGGGATTTTGCTAAAATCAGCGATATTACGTGTGAGTAAAATAAGATCATAAACTAACGCTGTAGCTGCGATGATGGCATCTGGCAATTTAATTCTTTAGGCTTTACGAAGTTCGGCAGTTTTTAATTTAATATAACTCGGAACTCCACCGCCTGAGGCGGTGGAGTTGAAAGGAGAAAAAGGCCGGCTTCATTACACTCTACTGGAAAAAAAATTCAATTAAATTAAATAAAAG
>JAYVXJ010000757.1:0-3753 GCA_043785285.1 Chitinophagaceae bacterium | reverse complement strand
AAAATGCAGTGAAATTGTTGTCTGCCGGTGAACATCCGCTGAATGAGAAAGTGGATAAAGTTTCTGCTGCGGCCCTGATGCAGCTGATAACAACCATTTATAATCTGGAAGAGACCATTACGAAATCTTGAGATAATGAACGGAAGACGGAATATAGAGTTGATGATTGATGGTTGACCGGCTTTATGGTGCAATTCGCACCTGAATTCCGTCAACGGTCAACAAGAAGGATACGAAGTAAAATTTTAATAAATAAAATGGAAAAGGAAATCATAGAAAACCATCTCAACATCAACCGGCGCAAATTCCTGTCCAGGATGAGTCTTGGGCTGGGGACTGTGGCACTCGGATCCTTATTGATACCGGATCTTTTCACCGGCAGTATGGAAGATGATGCCGCTTCCATGATGTTGGGCGTTCCTCATTTTGCACCCAAAGCAAAACGGGTGATCTATCTTTTTCAAAACGGGGCACCTTCCCAGCTGGAATCATTCGATTATAAACCCAAATTAAGGGAAATGGCCGGCCTCGATCTGCCGGAGTCCGTCCGGATGGGCCAACGGTTAACGGGTATGTCATCCAATCAGGCACACTTTCCGATGGTGGGTTCTATTTATGATTTTAAACAATATGGAAAATCGCAGGCCTGGATAAGCGATTTGTTTCCGCATACCGCAAAAATAGCGGATGATATCTGCATTGTTAAAACCATGTATACCGAAGCGATTAATCATGATCCGGCATTAACCTTTTTCCAGACCGGTGCGCAGCAGGGGAACCTGCCCAGCTTTGGCTCGTGGATGAGTTACGGCCTGGGCAGTGAAAATAAAAACCTGCCTTCGTTTTGTGTACTGCTTTCACGCGGAAAAGGGAATGGACAGGGGGTTTATTCCAAGTTATGGAGTAATGGTTTTCTCGATTCCATATACCAGGGCGTCCAATTTAGCAGCGGCGATAACCCGGTATTGTATTTAAACGATCACAGTGGTATCGATAAGGCGGGGCGGAGGAAAATGCTGGATAAACTGGCAGCGATGAACGACATTTCGTATAAGGAATTTGGCGATCCCGAAATCAGTACGAAGATTCAGCAATATGAAATGGCTTACCGGATGCAGACGGCAGTGCCGGATATTACCGATGTGTCCAAAGAGCCGGATGATACCGTCAAGATGTACGGACCCGATTGCCTTTTGCCGGGAACCTACGCGGCAAACTGTTTGCTTGCCAGAAAACTCTCGGAAAACGGGGTTCGTTTTGTGCAGCTCTATCACCAGGGTTGGGACCAGCACGGAAACCTGCCTAAAGAAATGGCTGGTCAGGCAAAAGATGTGGATCAGGCTTCGGCTGCGCTGATCACGGATTTAAAACAAAGAGGCCTGCTGGATGAAACACTGGTCATCTGGGGCGGTGAATTTGGCCGTACCAATTACAGCCAGGGCAAACTGACCAAAGATAATTATGGCCGCGATCATCACCCGCGTTGCTTTAGTATCTGGATGGCCGGCGGCGGCATAAAAGGCGGCATCGTACATGGCGAAACGGATGAATTCGGGTATAATATTATCAGAGATCCTGTTCACGTACACGATTTCCATGCAACCTGCCTGCACCTGTTGGGATTAAACCATGAAAAACTTACGTATAAAAGCCAGGGCCGCAGATACCGCTTAACGGATACAGGCGGCAAAGTGGTTAATGGAATTATAGCATAAATCCCGGTTTTTATCCGGAAACAAGAATCTAAGATCATGAAAAGAAAAAAATTCATTCAGGGCGCTACTTTATTATCTGCAGGTTTTTACATTACAAAAGATCTGTTTGCAAAAACGCGGGGACCGGTTTATGGCCACCATTCGATGCGTTACACGATGGATGCGGACTGGGGTAAACTGAATCCTGCTGAACACCCCGTAAATGATTGCCACGAAATGATAGAGGATGCCAAAGGCCGCATTTTTCTGTTAACCAACGAAACAAAAAACAATGTCCTTATATATAATAAATCGGGTAAGCTGCTTGACTATTGGGGACACGATTTTCCAGGTGGGCATGGACTTACACTCGTTAATGAAAACGGGGCTGAATTTTTATTTATTACAGATATTGTAAAACACCAGGTATATAAAACCACCCTGGATGGTAAAATTCTAATGACCATAAACGTCCCCCTGGAAACAGGCGCTTATAAAAAAGTGGAAGAGTTTGTGCCAACCGAAACCATTGTTGATGAAAATGGAGATTTTTTTATAGCGGATGGCTATGGCGCCCAGTATGTTTTGCACTATGATAAAAACGGCCATCTTAAAAATTATTTCGGCGGAAAAGGAGTGGGAGATATGCACCTGGATAATGCGCATGGTATTGTCATTGACCGCAGGCAGGATAAACCAAATTTATTGGTTACCGACCGCACCCGCACTTGTTTTAAACGGTTTAGCATGGATGGCCAGCTGATGGAAATCATTCATTTACCCGGTGCCTGTGTATGCAGGCCGGTGATAAAAGACGATCATTTATATGCAGCCGTTTTACGTTCACCCGATCTGAGTGCGGAAAACAGTGGATTTGTCACCATTCTGGATAAAAACAATAAAGTGGTTTCCAATATCGGTGGCAGTGAACCGGTTTACCGGGATGGTTTGTTGCAACCCATGTCCCAGGCTGAAAAGATATTTAAAAACCCGCACGATGTATGTGTGGATGACGACAATAACCTGTATGTAGCGCAATGGGCTTCAGGTAAAGTGTATCCGTACAAATTTAAAAGAGTATAGTGAAAGGCACGGTTAATATTTTTTTTGCTTATGAAATTAGTGACCAAACGTATCGCTGAAAGCCTGTTGTTTACTGCGGATATATTCATACTTTTTTTAGTATTGTTTGAGAGTAAAATGATCATCCCGGCCTGGTTGCAGTCTGTCGGCCGGATGCATCCCATGTTTCTTCATTTTCCCATTGTGATTTTATTGCTGGCCATGAGTATGGAATTTTTCCGGTTCAGGGCGGATTTTCCCCAGCATGCGTTCTATCAGGATTTTATCAGCGGTTTATTGCTTGCCGGGACCTTGTCGGCTGCCCTGACGGTAATTATGGGACTGTTATTATCGAAAGAAAGCGGATACACCGGAAACACCGTGGAATGGCATAAATGGATGGGGTTGGGTATCGTCTTTATCGCATCTTTTGTTTACTGGTTTAGAAACACCACCTGGTACAAGACACCGGTTTCCAGGGGAATTATCGTGCTGGCTGTTTTATGCATTATTGTTACGGGACATTTGGGAGCCGGTATTACCCACGGCGAAAATTTTATTTCCACTCCTATACTGGCGCAGCACGTGGCGGAAAAAGTGCCTTTAGATAAAGCGCTTATTTATGCAGATATTATTCAACCTATATTCAAGGCCAAGTGCATGACCTGCCATAACAGCGGAAAAGCAAAAGGCCGTCTGATCCTCGATAATCCCGAAGATATTTTAAAAGGTGGAAAAAATGGCAAGTTGTTCCTGGCTGCACATGCTGACAGCAGCCTGATCATGGAACGCATCAATTTGCCGGAGGAAGAAAAGAAGCACATGCCGTTAACGGGTAAGCCCCAGCTGACGAAAGATGAACGGGATGTCTTATACCATTGGATACAGTCAGGTGCTGATTTTAAAAAGAAATTGATTGACTTACCCGAAAGTGATTCATTGCGGTTGACGGCTGTAAAATTCCTGGCACCGGCAACGGAGGAAGTGTATGTCTTTG
>JAYVXJ010000756.1:0-3753 GCA_043785285.1 Chitinophagaceae bacterium | reverse complement strand
ACCAACAGCCGTTTTAATTTATATTTCACCACATTTCTCTGATAAGAAAGTGTTTGGCCTGGGTTTTGGAAGAAAGATTCCAGGATGAATTTGAATTTCGGAAACTGCCTTTTGAATTTCTTGCTCATCTTGATCATCCAGTCATCGAAGTGCGCCGAATTATCTGCATAGGTGTCGAAGATGGCCAGCATATTTACCTGCTTTCCCAGGGCTTCCAGTTGTTTAGCCATTTCAAAAGCAACAATTCCTCCGAAAGAATATCCAGCCAGATTATAGGGACCGTCCGGGTTCTGTTCAATAATTTCAGAAATATAAAAGGCCGCAATGTCTTTTATCGTATCGAAGGGTTCATCAATTCCATTCAATCCTCTCGCCTGAAGTCCATATACCGGTTGCTCCGCATCCAATCCTTTGGCGAGTGCTTGAAATACCAAAACAGTTAAGCCTGATCCATGAACAATATATAATGGAGGCTGGCTACCCCCGGGCTTGATCGGCACCAACGATTTCCAGAAGATGGACTTCTCATCCAGGTCCAGCATCAAACTCAGTTTTTCTACCGTAGGCGCTTCAAATAATGCTGTAATGGGTAGCCGTTGTCCCGTTTTTTCTTCAATACTTTTCATCACTTTAACTGCAATCAGCGAATGACCGCCCAGCTCAAAGAAATCATCATCAATGCTGATTTGCCGGAGTTTCAGGGCTTCGGCCCAGATGCCTGCGACGAGTTTTTGAACATCCGTATGTGCTTCCCTGTTCCGTTTCTTTCCATATTCCGGCAACAGATCAGGATCAGGAAGTGCTTTTCTATCCAGTTTCCCATTAGCTGTTAATGGTATTCTATTTAATTCAATAAACAAACGGGGAACCATATACGCAGGCAATTTCGATTGCAGGTATCCGACAATTCCATCTTTATTGAATTCTCCCTCCGGTACTACATATCCGATTAATCTTTTGTCATTTTCTTTATCCTCCTTGGCAACAACCACAGCATGTTTTATACCGCGATACTGCTGTAACACATATTCAATTTCACCCAGCTCGATGCGGAATCCACGGATCTTTACCTGATCATCCAGGCGACCGTTGAATTCAATATTTCCATCAGAAAGACATCTGGCTAAATCTCCCGTCCGGTACATCCTGGCATCCGGGTCCCGACTGAAGGGGTCTGGAATAAATTTCTCGAGCGTTAACCCTATCTGATTTAAATATCCGCGTCCAACACCCGCTCCGCCAACATATAACTCACCTGCAATTCCAACGGGACTTAATTGCTGTAGGGGATTCAACACATATGCTGTCCGGTTATTTAAAGGCCGTCCTATGGGTATAGCATGTGCTATTTCTTTTTCTGTTATCAGATACGTTAATGAAAACGTCGTGTTTTCAGTTGGACCATACCCGTTGATAATAGTCATAACGGGATAGGCTTTTCTCAATTTTTCAATATGCTTCTCAGATAGTTTTTCACCGCCGGTCAGAATCGTTTTCAATCCTTCAAAAACGTCTATATCCAGGTTCACCCACTGATTCAATAAGCTGGAGGTAAACCACATGATATTTACTTTTCTTCTGGCAATCTCTTCTTTTAGCAGGGTGGAATTCAACAATATTTGTTCTGAACATATTACCAATTGTCCCCCATTCAACAACATTCCCCAATATTCGAAGGTAGTTGCATCAAAGGATGGTGAACCGGTCGATAGTAATATGTCTTTTTCACCAAATTGCACATAGTCAACACCCTTTACCAAACTGACTACGTTATGTTGCTCAATCATAACGCCTTTGGGCTTGCCGGTTGAACCCGAAGTATATATGATATAGGCGAGCCCGCTGGCATCTACTCCGCTTTCTGGTGTTGTAATTGGTTCCTGACGAATTTTCCCCCATTCTTTTTCCAGAAGAATCAATTCTATGTTTCCGTTCCGTGGTAAAATATTTCTGCACGCCTGACTGGTCACAATCAGTTTTGCTGCGGTATCTTCCAGCATAAAAGATATCCGCTCCACCGGATATTCCGGATCAATGGGCACATAAGCTCCTCCGGCTTTCAAAATACCCAGGATACCGACCAGCATATTCATGGATCTGTCAATACATAGCGGCACCAGGGTCTCTGCTTTCACTCCTTTTTTCCTTAGATAATGACCCAGCTGATTCGTTATTTTATCCAGTTCCTGATAGGTGAGTTGTTCCTTTTCAAATATGATCGCCGTTTGACGAGGCGTTTTCTTTACCTGTTCCGCAAATAAATCCACTATCGTTTTATCATCCGGGTAAGCACCAGAACTGTCCTGCACATTTACCCGTTGATTTTGTGCAACAGGAATATCTTTTATTTTGATTTCCGGATCCTGCACAATTGTACGCAATAAAGATTCAAATTCCTTCATCATCCGTTGGATGGTAGCAGCCTTGAATAACTGGGTATTATACGACCACTCCAGTATAAAAGACTGCTCTGATCCGCTGGCGTTCAGAGACAATTCAAAATTTTCATAGGCTCTGGGATTGTAAAAGAGTTGATGTTTCAGTCCTACAAACAGTACTCCATCATCCAAACCCATATCTATATTGAACACAACAGGTACCAGTGGCACGCGGGAAGCATCCCGGGTGATATTGAGTTTCTTTAATAAACTGCCGAAGGTGAACTGCTGGTGATCGTAATCATCAAAGATTTTTGTTTTTCGCTGCTTTATATATTCTATAAAGGAAAGCTCTCCGTGAGGATAACTTCTTAACGGAAGCAGATGCACACAATGCCCAACCAGTGCGTGATTGCCACTAGCCGATTGTCCGGCTGCCGGAAGGCCCAGAACAATTTTCTCCTGACCGGTTAACCGGTACAGAAAAACTTCAAAGCTGGCCAGCAGGGTTGATACCAGACTGCTTCCCGCTCTTGCTCCCATTTTTTTCATCGAAGCAACCAATTCCGTGTCCAGAGAATAATCATCACGCCGGCTTTTATATGTTCTTACCGAAGGACGCGGAAAATCCAAGGGCATTTCCAGTTGAGGTGTGTCCTGCTTATACTGGTCTATCCAGTATTGCTCAATTTCTGCGTATGCATTGCTTTGGGAGAATGCCCGTTGTTCTTCAGCATACTGACTAAACGGAATGGCAACCGGAAGGGAAGCCGGAATTCCACTAACATAAGCTGAATAGAATTTGCTCAGGTCCTGCAACAAAATGCCAACAGACCATCCATCGCAAATGATATGATGTGCCGTTAGCGTGAGATAATGAGCTTCATCCGCCAGTTTAAATAAAGCAAACCGGAACAAAGGGCCATTCAGCAAATCAAAAGGGGTTGCTGCGTCCTTTGCTGAAAAATCTTTTATGAATTGCTGTTGCTGTTCTGCGTTTTGCAACGACAGATCTTCGTAAATGAGGTTTAACGGAATTTCTTTGTATATACAAATCTGACTTCCGTCTGCACTGAAAGCCGAACGCAGCGCTTCATGCCTTTGGATCAGATCCCGGAGTGCTTTTTCCATGGCCGGCTGATCGAAGCCCCCTTTCAGTAATAGGGAAACAGATTCATTGTATGCACGGTTAGCATCGTCACCACCGATTGCACAGGAAACCCAAATCTCGAGTTGTGGCTCAACCGCTGGTGCTACACGAATAATTTCCGGTCCGGCAAACGGATCGAACTCAACCGGCATTGCATTTTCTTCCATATGGCCTTTATCCAGATTCATCTTTTTAATTCACTTGCATATATTTTCCAGGGCGACC
>JAYVXJ010000755.1:0-3758 GCA_043785285.1 Chitinophagaceae bacterium | reverse complement strand
GACCAAGCCAGAAAACGGCATTTTGTCCAAAGGCCGACTGTGGTATTTTCGTAATGATGCCGGATGCATCCACGGTTACGATATTGGTTGCCGTTCCGGAAATAGATTTCTCATTAAAAGTGGGAGGGGTGAATGTTCTTGGGGCCCAATCATCCAAAAAAAACCCCATGGTATTCGCAAGCGGAGGATCTACGCCTGGAACAATAGCCGTTGTATCGGGTTCATCAGGAGTGGTCGGCGGCGTGACTGCGTTTTTTTTACATGAAAAACCAAACGCAAGAAAAAGGGATATGGAGGAGATCGCAAAAATGCTACGACCAGGGATAAACATAGTTTGAAATTTTACGTCAGAAATACAATTGATAAAAATTGGATGTCCGAAGATTTACCTTAAATATATTACCCTTATCGCCATTATTCAAGCGATTGATACAATGTTACCTCAATAAGTACCTTTTTTCTATCTTTCATTTAATGGTCATTCCCTAAACAATTCATCAGGTTTCTCGAAGCTGGTTAAATGAAATGCAGGTACGCGGTCTGATATTTCTTATTTCTTATGGAAAATAAGCGCATAAATCACATAAAGCCATCCTAAAATACCATGAATGATGGCCCATAGAATCGATTTGTTTCTGCTCCAGGAGATCACCACAGCTATAATGGTGCCGAGCCCTACACCAGGACCAACATAAACGGGTTGCATATATCTATAATTATCCGGACCACCCATACAAGCGGCAAGAAGTAATATTGGAATGAATAGGAGTGCGTTTTTTAGTTTGTTCATGAGCGTTTTGTTTATGAATTGGGGATACTATTTTAATAGTATATAAATTTAAGTATCCTTACTCAATTCCGGACATTTCTCTTCCAGCGAAAGGCTGTATTTGATTAATATCCGGATTTCATTCGTGCTACCATAAGAGACCTGCCTTTTTACTATATATGGAAGGATGTCGATATCCTTTTTTTTAACAGGAAATATCATTTGCCAAAATGGAAAGATGGAAATTTATAAAGCATTCAACAGGGTTGATCTCAGGAATTTTCCCCTGAGTAAAATAGTTTAATGCTAACTTGAAATGAGCATTCGCCGGCATTTGATTTTTCCACTTTTGATTCCCTGGGAAAGAACATGCTGCGATCAACTGGAAAGCGATATGGATAGAATCAGAGATAAAGTGATTTCTGTAATGCGCGGTCCCATATTCTGTAAGTTGTTTTCCTATGCAATAAAAAGTTCAACTAAAAATAACAGGTCGCTATTAAATGTATATATTTATAAGTTATAAATTGTAAACTGCTAGCTTGCCCTATCTTGCAAAAGGAATACTGGGACTATATTGAATTAGGGGATATTGCCGCCTATTCGGAAACGTATATTTTTTACTATAAAAGATTGTATAATTATGGTAGGAAGTTTACGGATAATACAGCGTTGATTGAAGATGCGATTCAGGCGATTTTCATGATACTTTGGAAGGATAGAGGAAAGCTGGCTGCTATTTATTCTCCCCATAGTTATATCTTTTACTCATTTCGGAATTATATATTTAAAGAAAAAAGGAAACTCCAACAAGTAGCTTTTCAGAAAGAAGAGGAGGAATTTGCGATAGATACTATCATCATTAATCAGGAAGCGACAGGCGAATTGAACAAACGATTGCAGAAAACCTTAGCAAATCTTACGCCTCGCCAAAGAGAGGCTATCTTTCTGAGATTTTATGAAGCCTTATCATATGAGGAAGTCGCGCAGGTAATGAATATTTCTATAAAAGCTACGTACAAATTAATGGCCCGGTCGTTGTTAAAATTAAAAGAACTGCTGGATATTCCAATGATTCTCCTGGTAGCTCTTCTAAATGGGACCAGTTTTTTAAATATATGGTTTGCATTAAATTAAAATAGTAATATCCTTTCTGAATTAAAAGAATACGGAACCGAATTGCCTTTGAATTCATTGCGGATGAGCATTCTTGAGTATCCCGGAAAGGATAGCGGGCAGATCGGCCATGTCGGCGAATGCCGTCACTTTTTCAGGGATGGCGGCTTCATTTTCAGGTATTGGCTTGTACCACAATACGGTCATTCCTGCCTGTAAGGCTGCCTGTACCCCCGGAGTACTGTCTTCGATCACTATACATTGTTCAGGTGCAAATTTCAATTCCCTGGCTGCGAAAAGAAAGATATCCGGATAAGGTTTTCCTCGTGGTACTTGTAAAGAGCTGTAAATATGAGTAAAATATTTTTTTAATCCGGTTACTTCCAAAGAGAGCGCAATCTTGTCTGGCTCACTTCCGGAAGCCACACATTTTTGAAAAGAAAGGACTGCCAGGGCCTCCTCAATATGCGGAACCGGTTTAAGTGTGTTTCTGATTTCTTCATGGGTTAAATGCGCATAGGTTTCAGCAAACCTTCCGGAAACCTTTCTTTTAAAGAGGGCTTCGACATGGGCAATGCAGTCCCTGGTCGAAATCCCATGAAAGTGTTTGGCAGCGTAGGCCTCATCTACTTCAAAACCTTCATTTTGTAAGCATTGAATGAATATTCGGTTGGCTAAGGGTTCGCTATCTACCAAAACGCCATCGCAATCGAAAATAAGCAGGCTATTATTATTTTTTTTCATCGGATAGTTGATCTGTTATGTTTCCTTGGGAAAGAAACAAATTTAGCAACTTCAACCGGACCAGGTTTTTTTAAGAAAAGTACATTTTTAAATAAAATTTCATTCCAGTGGGGTAAAAATCTTTTTTTGTGGCTCTACACCATAACGATCGCAAATAAAAAGAGCTTGTACAGCATTTCCCTTCCGTATCCATAATGGAGGACTGACCTGCTTTTGGGTATTCTAAACGAATTATCATACCCTTAATTTTTAACCACTAACAAAGTCTTATGATGAAAGATCCTTTCACGTTACGGATATTCCTGCCGGCTATTTTATATCTGCTTCCGCACATGGGCAGCGCACAAACTGCCGTTTCTCCTTCTCCAATACGAAGTGCTGATATTCTGCAACTTGCCAGTGTGTTAATAAAGGTAGGTGATGCATTCAATGCCCATTTTGTGTATGAAAAATCTTTACTGGAGGGGAAAACTGCATTTTATAACGAAGGCGCTATAAAAGATAAGTCGTTAGAGGATGTATTAAAAGACATTCTTTATCCGAATGACCTGGTATTTCTGTATGTAAAGAAAAATTATTACACTATAGTAGCAAAAGACCGGTTCAGTGAAAAGCCGGGAAGAAACGGGGGAGATGCGATAAATCCACCAGACGATCAGCGTAAACCCGCTTACCCTGTTAAGCCTGCTGTAAACAACCAGCTGACCGAACAATTAGTAAAAGGCCGGGTGACGGATAGTTCAGGAGAAGCAATGGCCGGAGTAAGTGTGCATGTAAAAGGCACAGCGACAGGTGTTTCCACCAATGGAAATGGTGAATATATTATAGACGTTCCGGAGAACGGAACGCTGGTATTTAGCTATGTTGGCTATACTGAACAGGAAATACCGGTGAATGGACAACATGTAGTTAACCTGAAATTATCGGAAGATCATAGGTCATTAAACGAGGTCGTCCTTACAGGATATTCAAGTCAAAGAAAAAAGGATATAACAGGTTCCGTGTCGGTAGTCGATGTAAATGCCCTCCATTCGATTCCGGCAGGTTCTGCCGAGCAGGCCCTTCAGGGGCAGGCGGCAGGGGTAACGGTTATTAGTTCAGGTGCGCCCGGTGGCCGGAATGATATTTT
>JAYVXJ010000754.1:0-3781 GCA_043785285.1 Chitinophagaceae bacterium | reverse complement strand
TTTGTTTAAACAAATCAAATACATAAGGGGTGAACCCGTGTTCTTCCAATTTGTTCAACAGCGAAACATCACCGAAATCTTCCTGTATATATAACGTGGCCGCCTTATTCACTGCAACTATTTCCGGCACCGGACAGCCTTTGCTTTTGAAGTGGCGGCTGAAACGGATAAACGTTTCGTTCTCCCTGATATTAATCCCATAAGTAGCAATATAACTTTGCTTAGCCGTATGAATACGGTAATAGATCCGGATGCTTCCGGATTGCGGAATCTTTTTAATGGAAATAACAGGTTCTTTGCTATAACCGGCAAAAAGCGCAGCGATGTCTTCGTTTATTCTATCCATAATTATTCATGAAACTACTACAAGCTTAGGTAACCACTGTGATTTCAGGTGTTTCCGTCGGAATCTTTTCTTTAGCTCTTCGTTGCTGTTCACTGATCAACTCAGCCAGCAGGGCAGTCCAGCCGGTTTGCTGACAAGCCCCGAGTCCCTGACCATTATCACCGTGAAAATATTCATAAAAAAGAGTCAACTGTTCATTCCCGGGTTGCTGATAAAACCAATTGTATTTACCATATTGGGGGATAGCTCCCGTTTCATCCGGCTGGAATAGACGGATCACCCGTTGGGTTAGAAAATCGGCTACCTCTTCCAGGTTGAGAAAATTGCCGGAACCCGTTGGACATTCCACTTTCAATGCATTACCATAAAATTGGCCATACTTCCGGACGGACTGAATGATCAGATAATTGATCGGCATCCATACCGGTCCGCGCCAGTTCGAATTGCCGCCGAAGAGATTGGAAGTGGAATCTGCCGGATCGTATTGAATGGTATAATGGATATTGTCTATCGTAACGGAATAAGGGTTTTTTTCATGGTACCTGGAGAGTGCCCGGATTCCACCGGGGGAAAGAAATTCTTCTTCATTCAGCAATCTTTCCAGCAGGTTGACCAGACGTTTGCGCGGAATGAGCGACAACAGAATGGTGTCCCCATCGGTCTTTTCTTCGTTGGGCCAGAACTTTTTATTCTTCAGCCGGTAATGCTCAAACCAACTGATTCGCTTTTTAAAATCAACCAGCTTATCCAATTTTTTCTTTTCAATAATGGAAACAGCGAATAAAGTCGTGATACCCACAATGGAATGAATGCGAAGCTGCAGCGGTGCGGATCCGGCAATGGCCAGCGTATCATAAAAAAATTTGTCTTCTTCGTTCCACATGCCCTGTTCGTTTAGTGCTTCCGCAATCAGCACGAACTGCTCAAAAAATTTCGTGGCCGTATCTTCAAAAGAGGCGTCCTTCATGGCGATCTCCAGCGCCATATCCATCATGTTCAGTGCATACATGCCCATCCAGCTGGTGCCGTCGGCCTGTTCGAGTTGCATTTGTCCGGGCAATTCAATACTGCGATTAAATACACCAATATTATCCAGTCCCAGAAAACCACCTTCAAACATATTGTTACCGCTCGGATCTTTCCGGTTAACCCACCAGGTGAAATTGATGAGTAGCTTCTGGAAAATCCGCTTTAAAAAATCCATATCTGCATAGCCGGTCCTTTCCTTTTCTATACGGTAAACCTGCAGTGCGGCCCAGGCCTGCACCGGCGGATTAACGTCGCTGAAATTCCATTCATAAGCAGGCAGCTGACCGTCGGGTTTCATATACCATTCGCGCATGATGAGCAGCAACTGGTGCTTGGCAAACGTAGGGTCTACCATGGACATGGGAATACTTTGGAAAGCCATATCCCAGGCGGCATACCAGGGATACTCCCATTTATCCGGCATGGCGATGATATCCTGATTTTTAAGGTGCTTCCAATCGTGGTTCCTGCCGGACAACTTACCCTGATTCACCGGTGTGATGCCGTCGCTATCGGCCAGCCATTTCTCCACATCAAAATGATAATATTGTTTACTCCACAATAATCCGGAAAGCGCCTGCCGCTGAAGTTGCTTCAGCCGGAGGTCACTTTCGTGATCCAATATTTCATCATAAAAAGCATCGGCTTCTTCTTTACGTTGCTGGAAAACTTTTTCAAATCCAAAAGTAAACGGATTGCCGAGGGATTTATTCGAGAGGCGGAGAAAGACCGTTTGGGTTTTCCCTGCTTCAATATGGAACTCGTATACCGGAGAAAACTTGGTTCCCTTTTTTATCTTTCTTAATTCCTCTGTATTTTTTCCATGAATAACGGCATCATGAAATGCATCTTTTACGAAAATGGTTTGGTTCGGAATCCCGGAAACTTTTTCGTGATTGGTTTCATTTTCCGTATACCATTTATCTTTCGGCGATTGGAAATATAAATAATAACTGCCCAGACGGTTATGTTCTGCCTTCACCGAATTCTTATTGCGCTGGCTGATCCGGGGTTTTTTTTCCGGATCCTCTTTCCATCTGTTGTAAAACCATAAAGTGGGAAGAACGGTTATATCGGCTGCTTCATGAAACCGGTTCGTAATCTCGATCCGGATAAAAATGTCTTTCGAATTTTGTTTGGCATAAGTAATCAGCACATCAAAATATTCATTGTTGTCGAAAACGCCGGTATCGAGGATCTCATATTCCGCATCGTTCCTGGTACGTTTTCTGTTTTCTTCCCGGATCTCGTCATATGGAAAAGCCTGCTGTGGATATTTGTACAGGTATTCCATATAATAATGCGTGGGAATATTATCCAGGTGATAATACAATTCCTTTACGTCTTCCCCGTGATTACCCTGGTTATTTCCCAATCCGAACAATCTTTCTTTCAGAACGGAATCTTTTCCATTCCAGAGGGCAATGGCAAAACACAAATTCTGAAAAAAATCAGAAATACCTGCGAGGCCATCCTCGCCCCATTGATACTGCCTGTAATGAGCCTGATCATAGGGGAAATAATTCCAGGCATCTCCATATGGACCGTAATCTTCTCTTACGGTTCCCCATTGCCGCTCACTCAGGTAAGGTCCCCACTGTTCCAGTGGTATTTTTCTGTACGAATTTACTGTTAATCTTTTCTGCTCAATGGTCATAAGTGAAATCATCCGGTTTAAAATTACGATTTAGTTAATTAACCATTTACAGAATGGACTTGTGTTGGTATCGTTTTTGAATTCACCAGGAGAGAACAAAATAGTATTCATTATTAAAATCAATCAGTATGGGAAAGTTAAGTGGTAAGAAAGTAGCCATACTTACGGAAAATGGTTTTGAGGAAGCTGAATTAACAAGCCCCCGGAAGGCATTGCTGGATGCTGGGGCCACCGTTCATATCGTTTCCCCACAGAAAGACAAAGTGAAAGCCTGGAATCACGATCACTGGTCAATAGAACTTCCTGTAGATGTACAGCTGGAAGATGCGGATCCCGAAGATTATGATGCCCTGATGATTCCCGGCGGGGTAATGAATCCCGATCTAATGCGCGTCAATCCCGATTGTGTAGATTTTGCGCAACAATTTCTGGAAGATGGCAAACCAGTAGCAGCCATTTGCCATGGTCCGCAATTGTTAATAGAAACAGGAATGCTGAGTGGGAGAAACATGACTTCTTTTCCTTCCGTCAGAACCGACCTGGAAAATGCAGGCGTAAGCTGGGCTGATCTGGAAGTGGTGGTTGATCATGGTTTGGTAACAAGCCGCAGTCCGGCTGACCTGGAAGCCTTCAATAAAAAAATGATAGAAGAAATAGCGGAAGGAGCGCATGCCCCTTCTCCTGTGTAACAGATCCGACCCGTTATTATAGAATGGCATTCATCGTAAAAAAGAACCACCCGGCGGTGG
>JAYVXJ010000753.1:0-3785 GCA_043785285.1 Chitinophagaceae bacterium | reverse complement strand
CATACCGAAGGTACCGGTAATTATTTCCGGAATGAAAAACCTCCCCATTCATGACGGCATCATCCAGAAATTTCCTCAAGTACACATCCTTTGTATTGGGCACTGCGGTTGGATCGGAAGAATAGCCCAGGGACGAAAATGGCGTTCCGTAAATGATGCTGAAATCCGGGCCTCGTTCATCGGTCGAATACAAGGGCTACCTTTAGGATTCACGCTGCCTGGTTTTCATGAATCAAAAAGTTCTGATCGTCTTTTCGCTTTTCCTGTTGATAACGATATTGCTGTTGCTGCTTATGTCTGATGCAAGAGCAAAGAGTAGCCGGATCCGTGTGCTGGTAAACATACCCGGAAATCCAGCGGATTCAGGAATAATGAAAATCCTGAAATCATTTTTTGATAAAATAGCTTCTGAAAATAATTTTATTTTTTTCATTGCTGATGAAACCAACCAACAGGATCTTCACCCTTCAGAATACTATTCCGTAGTTTTGTTACTGCAACCATCCGCATTGTCGTATGAATGGAATGAAGATCAGCGATCTCCCACCCAGCCATTAGTTCCAACTAATGAGCCTGATAGTCTTCATCAAAATTTCGGCAGTAATCCCCCTCTTATTTGGAGAAATCCGACTGACCCACACGTAATTCATATCGCCATTGGTCACGACGCCAGGCTCTGCAGTGATCCTGTTTTTTCGATACGGGTTCGAGATGCGATTCTCCAGGTCACCGCATCGGTGCAAAGTCAGCGACAAGGAAATGGGTAACGGAAAAGAGCCTTCCATGTTCCAGCGTTAAACAATAAAGCGCTGATTTATTTCTTTGTTGAAAATTTATAGATGGTTGTTTCGTGATACGTCTGTCCAGGTTCCAGTATCGAACTGGGAAATGAAGGCTGATTAGGTGAATCGGGGAAATGCTGGGTTTCCAGACATAAAGCACCGTGCTGCACGATCTTTTTTCCATCCCTGCCTGTCAGACTGCCATCCAGAAAATTACCGGTATAAAACTGAACACCCGGTTGGGTGGTCCAAACTTCCATGTAACGGCCACTGCCTTCATCATAAACAGAAGCAGCCAGGGCAATTCCGCTATCGGATTTGTCAATCACAAAATTATGATCATAGCCACCTTTTACCTGATCAATATGCTTACCGATTTTCTTTCCTTTCAAAAAATTCATCGGGGTATTTTTCACCGGAGCAATCTGTCCTGTTGGGATTAAGCCCTCATTCACCGGAGTATATTTGGACGCATGAAGGGTCAATTCTTCTGCGAGAATCGTGGAATCCTTTCCGGCTGACAAATTGAAATAGGCATGGTTAGTCAGGTTTACCGGTGTTTTTTTGTTACTTACGGCTGTATAGTCAATCTTTAATCCATTTTCGCCCGTAGCTGTATAAATCACTCTAGCGGTTAAGGATCCGGGAAATCCTTCTTCCCCATCGATGCTGGTATAAGACAAAGCCAGACTGGAATCATTTACCTGATCGACCGTCCAGATCACTTTATCAAAACCCCTGAGTCCTCCATGCAGCGTATTACCATGATCGTTAGGAGCTAATGTATACTGCTTCCCATCAATCGAAAATTTGGCATTGCCGATGCGGTTCGCATAACGTCCTACCAGCGCGCCAAAAAAAGGATTTCCTTTTTGCAGATACCCTCCCAGAGAATCAAACCCCAGAATCACATCGCCGGTTACGCCCGATTTGTCCGGCGTCCATAATTCCAGCAAGGTTCCGCCATAGTTGGAAACAACAGCCCTCATACCCTTCCCGTTTTGTAATGTATAGCCGTAAACCGTATCCTTGTCAATACTGCCAAATACCTTCTTATTTCCGTTTTCCATAACAACGATTTCTTTGTTTTTTTCAGGTGACTGATTGCAGCCTGTAAGCAGGTTGCCAAGCATAAGAGATGAAAAGGCAATGGTGAACGTTGCTTTCATGGCTTTGTTATTTTGTTAAATGTAGAATTGACATTTTTATAAATAGACAAACTTTTAAAACTGGCATTATGAACAACTGTTTATTTACCCGATTTTTTCGAATCTGTCGTATTTGAGCTCCGGGTACGCCTCCTGACCACAAAAAATTGTTTGGTAATATCCGGCTGGTTGTCGCCCAGCAAAAATCCGAAGGGCTCCAAAGGCTCAATCCGGTCAAAGATAACCTTAATGATGGCCGTTATCGGAATGGAAAGAAACATGCCCGGAATACCCCAAATGGCATTCCCCACAAGGACCACAATAATAGAGATCAGCGCATTAATCTTCACCTTGGAAGCCACAATTTTAGGAACAAAAAAATTATTATCAATGAATTGAACGATCATATAAGCGATTAATACATAAAGCGCATTCACAGGTTCTTTAGTCGCCAGCGCCAGGAGCATAGGCAAAGCCACTGCAATAATTCCCCCAATATACGGGATAACATTCAACAAGGCTCCGATCACTCCCAGCAAAATCGCGTAGGGAATGCCGAGAATCAGTAAGGCAACGGAATTTAATATGGCTACCAGAACGGCTTCTATGAGCAACCCAAGCAGATAACTTTGTATTAATCCTTTGGTTTCAGTTAGTACTTCAACAACAACAGCATGATCTCCTTTTTTAAAGAGTTTTGATATAAATTCCAGCAATAAGGGTTTGTAAAATATCATCATGAAAACATACACGGGCATAATAACAAAAGTTGTTAAAATGCCCCCTATCGTCCCTGCTGTTTTACCAACCACCTCCGATCCGTTGTCCATACTTTGCTTCTGGGTTTTTGTTACCCAGGCGTCAACTTTCCATTTGGAAACATTGAATGTTCGTGAAACCCAGCGTTCACTATCGTTAAAGAAAGTCAGGAACTTCTGTTTGAACTGGGGGAAGGAATCGCTGAAGAGAGAAATCTGGGAAATGAAAAAATAAAAGATCGCGGTAATCAGCAGCATGGTTACCATCAGGGAAAGTATAATGGCCATTACCCGTGGAATTTTCCTCCGGCAAAGAAAAAGTACGACCGGATTCAGCAAAATGGCAATCATGCCGGCAAATACAAGGGGAATGATAATGTCCTGCCCTATATATAAAATAAAAAAGAAAACAGCTACACCCATAAGTATCTGTGCCAATTTCAAATACAAAGGCATTTTCACTGATTCATTGTCCATGGAGGGGTTGATTTAGGCTGTTACAATATACTTGAATTCCGGAATAACCATACAGTTGCTGGAAATTAGTTTACATTGAAATGCTAAACGGATACCATGATGCGGATGCGCTTATCTCTGTTTTTTATTCTTGCCGGATCTTTCTCCTGCCTGGCACAGAACTTCTACCAGGAACCTTTTCGCCCACAGATTCATTTTTCTCCCAAAGAAAATTGGATGAACGATCCAAACGGAATGGTATTCTATGATGGAACATACCATCTTTTCTTTCAATATTATCCTGACAGTACCGTATGGGGTCCTATGCATTGGGGTCATGCCATCAGCCGGGACCTCCTGCATTGGAATCAATTGCCCATTGCCCTATATCCGGATTCTCTCGGTTATATTTTTTCCGGAAGTGCTGTAGTGGATAGCAACAATACGAGTGGTTTTGGAAAACACGGAAAAATTCCGCTGGTCGCCATATTCACCCAACACGATCCGCAGGGGGAGAAAGAGCAAACCAACCTGTTCCAGAATCAATGTATTGCTTATAGTTTGGATAAAGGAATGACCTGGACTAAATATCCCGGTAATCCCGTACTGAAAACACCCGGATTAAAAGACTTCCGGGATCC
>JAYVXJ010000752.1:0-3786 GCA_043785285.1 Chitinophagaceae bacterium | reverse complement strand
TCTTGCCATTGTCGGCTTCAATATTCAGGAAATGCATCAGGGCGGTGTTGCCATTGATGGCTTTTTCCAGTTCTTCAACCGTTTCAATCATTATCAGCCTGGCACCCGTGTTCGTGAGCGCGTGGTTGTAATCAATGGCATGTGCTTTCTGGCAAATTATTTCGGTCTTCATGCCGGTGCCTTCTAATTGAGGAAGCAGTTTCACTTTATCCGGATCAGTGCCTGTCAAAACCCCCGCCACTCCGAGAGTAAGCCCGGAAAAAGCACCGGACGTCACCACGGCAGCTTCAGCATGAACCATGGCTGCAATTTTTTCACCTACCTTATCCTGCAACTCATCCAGCAGACAGAAATCTTCCGAAGTACTTCTGATGGCATCGATCACTTCTTCCCTCATCAGCGAACCGGTCATAAACGTATACGTGCCGGCTGCATTGATAAACGGGCGAACCCCGAGTTCCTGGAAAAGGTTGCGCTTGCCTTGCGGCAGATTACCAGCCTTTGCTTTTATAGGCATAATCAGATCGCCGCCAAGCGTTGCGGCAAAGGGAAAAATGGAAAAGCCCTTAAGGATGTCTCTGCGTTTCATATGGCTTAATTATTTTGGTAAAGTAATTTGGTTAATATCAGCTGCAGGACCTCTATGGCCTATACGTGCGCTATGCAGTCTATTTCAACTAACGAATTTCCGGGCACTCCTCCTTTCATGACGGCTACTGTTGTACGTACCGGAGGATTTTTCCCAAACCTTCCTTTGTACACCTCATTCATTCCCTGGTAATCTGCAATATCATTCAGGTATACATTCACTTTAAGCACTTTTTCCATGGATGAACCTGCCTTAATCAATTCCGCTTCCAGCTCTTTCAGTACATGATCAGTGTGAGATTTAATATCCCCTTCAAAATGGGCGCCCTTTCCGGCAATGAAGATCATATCACCCATCCTGGTTGATCCTGAAAAAAGAGGTGTTTCCTGGAAATAAGTAATATTGTTCGATTCCTTTTCCGCTTTTTCAGCCAGAGGACTGTTCCTGGCTTTGGCCGACATTCCAATGCCTACAATGCCAGCCATAGAGGCCATCATTTTTTTCAAAGCAGATCTGCGTTGTGTTGTCATACAGTGTGGTTTATTAGATGTTATTAAAAATGCACGGGAAGAACCAGGTTGGTTAGTCAATATTTATAGTAAAATAGTGCTTATTGGGAAAATATTGTTGAAAATTTGGATTAAGTGGACCTTCTGCTACAAAACCGGAGAAAACAAACTAAGGGGAATGGAGGTAATTATTCATAAATTAAACGTGAAAATGGTTCAGGGGAAAGTCATAATTTAATAGTAGACATTCAGGATGCAGAATTAAAATTCATTTTTTCGGAGTAGAAAAAATAAGTATCGCAGATGGGGCTTTCGCTTGTTTAAGGTCATAAAGGCAATGCACAATCCCGGGACGTGCAAAAAAAATATACGCAATTGCAAATGCATTTTTGATCTTCAGACAAAAAACATATTTATAAATTCTATCAAACTTTTGGGATGACCAAACAATTTACATATGCAGTCCTTCTCGGTTTAGGCATAGCCGGATTAACCCAATGCAAAGGGCCGGTCCGGCTGCCACCGGGAGATCCGGGTAACGGAGGTCTGATACTTCCGGATGGCTTTGAGGCTTTAGTTGTAGTGGATAGTATTGGACGCGCAAGGCATATTGCCGTAAATGATAACGGGGATATTTATGTGAAATTAACGTTTAACGATGCCATGAAGGGAAGAGGTGGAACGGTAGGTCTTCGAGACACTAATAATGATGGCAAGGCAGACTCAATGGTATACTTCGGGGACTATACCGATGTAGGCGGTTCGGCGGTAGGCGTAAGCATACACGATGGATATCTCTACACGAGTACGGTAACAAGTGTGTTAAGAAATAAACTGACATCAGGTGACCTGGTACCGGAAAGTAAAACAGAAGTGATTCTCCATGATGACAGAGAGAATGTGGTAAATAACTGGCATACCACAAAACCATTGGCATTTGATAACGAGGGTCACATGTATGTCCCTTTCGGTGCACCTACGAATGCCGGCCAGGATATTACCCAATATGGACCCACTGGCATTCCCGGAGGTCGCGGAATTGACCCGGATCCGGAACTCATAGACTACGCCGGCATCTGGCGGTTTGATGCCAATAAAAAGGGACAAACACCGAAAGACGGGTATAAGTTTGCCAGCGGTATCCGCAGCGTGGTGGGCATGACATGGAATCCCCTGGATAATCATTTATATTTAGTAATGAATGGAATTGATAACTTCCATACTTTATATCCCAAGCTGTATACTTCATGGCAGGCGGCTGTACTTCCAGCAGAATCCTTATTAAAAGTAACGGAAGGATCGGATTTTGGCTGGCCCTATGCTTACTATGACCAGATGCAGGGAAAAAATATGCTGGAACCCGGATATGGAGGAGATGGAAAAAAAATCGAAAGAGCTGCGAAGTTCGACGTGCCGGTTATGGGATTTCCTGGCCATTGGGCGCCCATGGATTTATTATTCTACCAGGGGAACCAATTTCCTGAGCGTTATAAAAAAGGTGTTTTTATTGCTTTTCATGGTTCTACGGACCGCTCACCTTTCCCCCAGGCAGGATATATAGTATGTTTTGCTCCCTTTGAAAACGGAAAGCCTACCGGCCAATATGAAGTATTTGCTGATGGCTTTACAGGAATTGATACGGTTGCAAATACCAGTGATGCGAAGTACCGGCCCATGGGTCTTTCTGTTGGGCCCGACGGTTCCCTGTATATTTCCGAATCGAATAAAGGAAAGATCTGGCGGGTGATGTTTAAGGGGGATAAAAATAAATTCGGGAAGGAACAATTGGCTGATTTGGAAATGCGAAAATTAACCAGAACATATATAAAAACGCCGGATTCAATCAGTGATAACCTTCATATGAGCAGTGAATATGAAGGCGGTATATTGTTTAATACGTACTGTGCCACTTGTCATCAGAGAAATGGGATGGGGGATAATAACAGGTATCCGCCACTGGCTGGTTCTGAATGGGTAAACGGCGATAAGGAGCGGTTGATGGGAATAATCCTGAATGGGTTGCAAGGCGAGGTTGAAGTAAACGGAAAAACCTACAATGGGCTGATGCCCGCACACAGTGGCTTTTTGGATGATGGCGCAGTGGCTTCTATTATTACGTATATCCGGAAGAACAGGGGTTTTGGAAATAATTCCAGTACCGTAAGTCCTTTGGAAGTAGCTAAAGTAAGAAGCGCTTCCAGAAATAAAAAGTGAGATACATGAAAAACGTTGCATTTATAGTATTCACGTGTTTGTCATTTGTAAGCACAATTACGGTTGCTCAGCAGGAGAATTCCAAAGAGATCATGTATGCCGGTACCACTCCAGCCAGGGGAAGCAAAGGAATATATGTGCTTCAGTTTGACCGCGGACAACAAAAATTAACGGAACTACAAACGGTGACGGAAAAGAAAAACCCCAATTTCCTGGCTGTTAGTCCCAATAAAAAATACCTGTATGCAATTTATAGCGAGGGTATTACTAAAGATGATCCTAATGGCACTGTAATGTCATTTAAAATCGATCCCGCAACGGGGTTTCTGACTAAACTAAATGAGCAATCTACTGAAGGCAGGGGGCCTGCACATGTAAGTATTGATCCTAAAGCAAGATTTGCCTATGTGGCAAACTATGGAGCCGGCAATTTTGCAGTCTATCCGATAAATAAAGAAGGAAGTCTGGGAAAGG
>JAYVXJ010000751.1:0-3795 GCA_043785285.1 Chitinophagaceae bacterium | reverse complement strand
AAACGCCTCCCACTCTCCTTATACAGGCAACTGATGATAGCGTAGTATCACCCAAAAACAGCCTTTATTTTTATGATGCCTTACATAGAAACGGTGTTCCTGCCGAATTGCATCTTTATGAAAAAGGGGAACACGGTTTTCTTACAGGGCCGACATTTGATGAATGGTTTGGAAGGTGCCGCTATTGGATGAAAGAAAATGGCTGGTCAAAATAAGGAAGATATTTATAATTCAATTACCATCTATCTTTATACAAAGCTTTTTTGTGATGAAAAGGATAACTTTCCTGGTCGCCGTTTTTTTAACTTTTGATTGTGGCGCTCAACCCTTACCGTTAGATTCGGCCATTCGGATGGGTAAACTGACTAATGGGTTTACTTATTATATACGCAGCAATACAGAACCGGCTAAACGGGTTCAGCTGTATTTGGTGAATAAAGTGGGATCTGTGCTGGAGCAGGAAGACCAGCGCGGTCTGGCGCATTTTATGGAACACATGAGTTTTAACGGAACCAAACATTTCCCCAAAAATGAATTGGTTCATTATCTCCAAAAATCAGGGGTCCGTTTTGGCGCAGACCTCAATGCCTATACCAGCTTTGATGAAACCGTTTATCAGTTACCAATGCCGACGGATGACCCGGCATTGTTAAAGAACGGACTGCAGATTATGCGCGACTGGGCTGGAGAAGCCACCCTGGATGTTAGTGAGATCAATAGTGAACGGGGCGTAGTGCTGGAAGAAAAAAGATTGGGAAAGGGGGCGCAGGAAAGGATGCGGTTGAAAACATTTCCGGTGATTTTGAATCATTCGCGGTATGCGGAGCGCATTCCGATCGGCACGGACGAAGTGCTCAACAACTTTAAAAGACCCGCGATCCTGAGTTTTTATAAGGACTGGTACCGGCCGGATTTGCAGGCCCTCATCGTAGTCGGGGATATTAATGTGGATACCATGGAGGTACGCATTAAAGCGCTCTTTAATGATTTAAAAAATCCGCCAAAAGAAAAGCCGCGGATAAAATATACAGTGCCGCTCACGGGTAAAAATCAATTTATTGCCGTTACCGATAAGGAGTTTCCCTATACGGTTATTCAGGTGATGATCAAACAAAAAGGCCTGGTTGCCAAAACCAGGCAGGAATATGAACAACTCATTGACCGGTCCTTATTCAATCAAATGCTGGAAGCCCGGATAGCAGAACTTGCTCAAAAGCCAAACCCTCCTTTTATACAGGCCTTTGCGGCGATGGGTGACTTTCTTGGTGGACTGGATGCTTTAACTGTTTCCGCAGTTGCTAAACCAGGATTGCTGGAAAATAGTTTCAAGTCTGTTTGGCAGCTCGTTCAACAAGCAAAACAATTTGGGTTTACGGAAAGCGAGTTTGAACGCGCGAAAGCCAGTTACCTGAGCTATCTCGCGTCCTTAGTGCGGGATAAGGATAAAAGCAATTCTCAGGACCTGATCCAGGAGTACACCCGGCATTTTTTAACCGGAGAATCTGCACCCGGAATTCAGGCTGAATATAATATAACGGATGCCTATTTGAAAACGGCAAAGCTTGCAGATATTAATGCTTTAAGTTCGGTTTATATCGCAGATAGCAACCGGGACCTCATCATTATGGCTCCGGAAAAAGACAGCACGGCTTTACCAGGTGAGGTAGCTGTGAACGGTTGGATCAATGCTATAGCAAAAAGCAAGTTAAATCCATACGAGGATCAGTTTAAAAGAGAATCCCTGCTTTCCTCTATACTACCAGCTGGGAAAGTTAGTGCTGAAAAGAAAATACCCGCACTGGGACTTACGGAACTCACCTTAAGTAATGGGTTAAAAGTGATATTGAAGCCCACCGACTTTAAGAATGATGAAATCCGGTTTCAGGCCTTTAGCCCGGGAGGGAGTTCTTTATACCCGGATAGCGATTTTGAGTCCGCATCCAGTGCTGCTGAAATTGTAGAGGGTTCGGGACTTGGCCATTTCAAACCTACGGATTTCACGAAACTATTAAGCGGGAAACGGGTAAGCGTGCAGCCTTATATTTCTGAAAGATTAGAAGGTATTCAGGGATTCAGTACACCAAAAGATCTGGAGACAGCCCTGCAGCTGGTCTACCTATATTTTACGGCCCCGAGAAAAGACAGCGCCCTATTTAATAATATCATTGATCAATCTACCACTGCAATTGCGAACCGGTATAGTGATCCGGCCAGTGTATTTGCAGATACCGTTGCAGCGGTGTTGGGAGATTATTCTATCCGCCGGACAGGCCCTACTGTACAAAAATTGCATCAGATTGATCTGGATAGATCGCTTTCAATCTATAAAGAAAGGTATGCCAATGCAGGAGACTTTACATTCCTGTTTTCCGGGAATTTTTATCTGGACAGCATCCGGCCGCTGCTGGAGAAATACTTGGGCTCCCTTCCTGCATCACCGTTAAAAGAAGAAGCCAGAGATCTGAAAATTCATATTCCGACAGGCAAAATTGAGGCTACCGTTTATAAAGGAAAAGAATCTAAAGCTTCGGTTCGTTTAGTCATCAGTGGTGATTACCATTATAATCCCGAAAACAATATGCAGTTAACTGCCCTTAGCGAAATAGTACAGTTCCGGATCACCGACCGGTTAAGAGAAAAGGAGGGGGGTGCATACAGTCCGGGCGTCCGGGTTTCCTATAATAAATATCCGGAGAACCGGTATGCCTTCACGATCTTTTTTGGCTGTGCTCCCGAGAATGTAGACAAGCTGATCGCTGCTGCAAAACAGGAAATCAATTTACTGCAAACTAAAGGAGCAATGGAACTGGACATTACCAAATTCTCAACGGAAGAAATGAGGCAATATGAACTGCATCTAAGAGATAACGGCTTTTGGGTGAACTATCTGACCAGCCAGTATGAGAACGGGGATGATCCCACTACTATTTTAAACTATCCGGCATTAATTAAGAAGCTGACGCCTGCATCCGTGAAAGCTGCAGCAAACCAGTATTTAAACGAAAATAATTTTATAAAACTGGTTTTGCTGCCAGAAAATACTAAGTAGTAAACGTCTTTTGATCTTGTCTTTTATTCTTGAATTTTCCCAAATAGTCAAAAAAGGAGCATGTTTTTCTGGTTAAAATAAAATCTAAGAGTTTTCAAAGTATCAATAAATAGACGGTTGAACGCTCTTTTTAACCTGGGGTTCCTGAGGTTTAATAAAATAAGGATTATCCGTATTCACCCTCGCGTTCTGGCAGGCAACCAGCTGCCATTGTTCGTGAATAAAACGGTAGAAGTCGAAAAAACTAATGTATTGATCAATGGTCATATTGATACTGGCCACTTTAAAACGGATATTTGCTGTTCCGTATACCCAACCGAAATTTCCTTCTATTCTGGCGATGGATTTTTCTGGAAGAATGAACAGATATACAATGGCTCCTGAAGCTATATTTTTTAACAGAGAAGATTTATTGTCAACCACACCATTGGTATGAATATAAACAAGGTCTTCGGCCAACAGTCTGGACAGTGTGGTAGTATCCTGTTTGGTCAGGGCTTCGTAACGCATTTTCTCCATCGAGATTAACTTTTGATTGCCTGCTGATTGTGCATCAACCGCAAAAGTTCCTGTCAAAAGTATAAGAGAGTAAAAAAATTTAAGCAAAAAAGTTTTCGTGTTCATTAAGTAAGGAATAGGGTATAATGTTTTGATAGGTAACTCCGGTTTCTTACCATTCAAGCTGTAAAAATCACTGATGCCGGATTTTATCCTCTAAAAACGCATTAAACCAGGATACAAATGTA
>JAYVXJ010000750.1:0-3810 GCA_043785285.1 Chitinophagaceae bacterium | reverse complement strand
GATCCCCCGATGTGAGCCAGAAATCCACTTCATTTTTCAGGTTGGATGGAGTGATAACGGTAGAATCGCCGGGCGTGTTATTAATTGAACTGTGTTTTTCACATTGGGTAAAAAGGAATGTAGCTGAAGCAAACAAAACCAACAAAACGGAATGCATTTTCATCACCATTATTTTATCATTTTCTCTTTTCATTCTATCCCGATCCCTGCTTAGTGGCCGATATTTGCTTTCGATACTGTATTCTGTGGTACAGGATGCTGATTACCTGTGCTGCAAGAATTAAAAACAGGGGTTCCGTTTCGAAACGAAAGCGCATGTTTTCATAATGCTCCAGAAAAGAGCTGACCCCAAAAACAAAACCTATCGTGAGCAGGATAAAAAGATTCCAGAAAGAAATGGATTTGCTTCTTATGCTGTACCGGATCATTACAAAAAACACCAGCACATACAAAAACAATTTCGGAAAGGCCGACAGGGTAAGTGCAATTCTTCTCTCCTGTTTACCATGGGCAAAATGAGTCAGATTAAAAGAATAAACCACATCGTAGTATTTTATTTTCGCCGCTTGCTCAAGTGCAAGAGAATATATGGTAGCGGGTGTAAAATAAAGGATTGCCGACTGAATCACATTTTGAAGATAAGCTCCCGGATGTGATTTAATATGATCGATGCTGGCTTTCTGATATTGATCGGATATGGGAATATAATTGACGTTGTTTTCGTTCATAACACTATCGTGCTTCATTTCCCGAAACAGATCACGATCATTAAGTCCCTCATATTTTTTTTCAAATTCCGGATCAATAAATTTTTTATAATCACTGATTTTGGAAAAAGCGCCATAGGCTTCTATCCGGGTGGAGTCGGTTACCTCATTATCGTGAAAAACATTTCTGGCCAGGTTCATACCGATCCAGGTGGAGAGGGTAAATTTTCCAAACAGGATTTTATTTTTAACGTACCAGCTACCTGCCAGCAGTATACTCAGGGTTCCAACCGCAATGATTTGCCGGAACATGGGTTTCCTTCTGAAATAAACCAGCATTACCCCGATAATGATGAATAACCATAAGATATGGTATACACTGCGCGTTAGACAAAGCAGGGCCATGGGAAGGAAGAACCCAATCGCATTTCCCCAGGATGATTTTGCATGAAGCCGGATGAGGAAGTATATGGACGATAATAAAAGCAGGGATACTATGCTGGTATAGAATAATTCGCATTCAAAGATCAGGGTAGCCGGACTTAAAAGATAAGCCAGTGCAATAACCAATGGAAGAAAAGGCAGGTGGGTTAGCCTTTTAATTATTGTGTATACCAGCAGGCCATTGACCAGTGAAATGATTTTAAAGACTACGGCAAATGGCAGGGCATGCTCACCGAAAATTTTCAGCATAAAGCCCAGAAACAAATTGAAAACCGGAGGTTGTGCATGGTCATACCATACGCCAAGAAGTAAATGATGCTTCAGGGTTTCCACGTCCAGGTATTGCCAGTAAATGTACAAGGGCTCAAGGCTCATCCGGATACCCAAAAGCATACCGGTCAGCCTGGAAACGATAAAGACCAGAAGAAGAATCCAAAAATCACTGATCCGGAAGTTTTTTTTCATTAGAGAACCTTGATACGGATACAAAATAGAGAAAATTCAATTCATAATAAAGGATTGGATGGCAGGATCTGGTTAATTTTAAGGAATGAAAATAGAATTCTGGTCGCTGGGGAAACCTCATGAACCCTATGTTACACCTGGCGTGGAAGATTTCACTGCCCGCATACAGAACTATTTTCCAGTGGAATGGCGAATACTTATTCCTAAAAAAAGTACGGGAACCGGCAAGCCGGAAAAATGGAAACAACAGGAATCAGAATTGGTGCTTGCTGCATTAATGCCGGACGATTACCTGGTTGCCCTGGATGAAAATGGGAAAACATTAACCTCCCTGAAGCTGGCCCAATTTATTCAGAAACGGGGGAATGAAAGTGTAAAACGAATGATATTTCTGATCGGCGGAGCATACGGTCTGGATGAAAAGATACTTTCAATAGCAAAATTCAGCTGGTCACTTTCTCCACTTACCTTTCCGCATCAGTTGGTAAGACTGATTCTGTCGGAACAGGTATACCGCGCCTGCAGTATCATCCGGAATGAAAAATATCATCACGGCTGAATCGTTTCCATTTTTGGAATTAAACCATATCTTTAAACCCTTATCATCCGGCATGTTTACAATAACCCTTAGCATTATTATTATCACGGCTGCTATTTCCATTACTGGTTTCAGAAATGGGAAAGTGGTAGACGATCTCATTTTCTGGCCACCGGCCATTACGAAGAAGCATCAGTATTACCGGTTCATTACCTGCGGCCTCATTCATGCCGACTACATGCACCTGATCTTTAATATGCTTACCCTTTACTTTTTCGGAAGGATAATGGAATTGTATTATATGGGTATGCTGGGGTTGCAGAATTATTATTACCTGGCCCTGTATATCGGGGCGCTGATTTTTTCCAATATACCCACCTACATAAAACACCGGAATGATTATAACTATAGAAGTCTGGGCGCTTCCGGCGCTGTATCTGCCGTACTTTTCGCTTTCATTCTGCTAAAACCCTGGCAGACCATTTACCTCATCTTTATTCCCGTACCTGCAATTGTTTATGGTGTTCTTTTCCTGGTTTATTCTGCCTATATGTCCAGAAAAGGAGGAGATCATATTAACCACGATGCGCATTTCTATGGTGCGTTGTTCGGAATTATTTTTACCATTATTTTACACCCGGACGTGATCAATGTATTTTTAGCGGAGCTGAGGCATCCGCATTTCGATTTTTAATATCTCTTTTGTTGCAGGGGAAAGACAAAACCGGTAATCAATACGCTGTCCGACTACCCAAATGATCTGCAGATCCATTTCGAGAACCCAAACTTTCTCCTTAGCCGTTTTAGACAACTTCTGGTCAATGAGGAACCGGGCAATTTTCTTTTTCTTTTTCATGCCGAGGGGATAGAAATAATCACCAGCCTTCCATTTTCGCAGGATCAGTGGGAACCCTATTTTGCCTGCATCCAATAGAGCCAGGGTTAAATTTTTTTCTATTTCCGCATTTCCACTCACGTTGAAAGATTTTACTATTAGTTCTCCTTCAGGGAAAGGAATAACCGTATGATCCTTTTCAATAATGATATGCGAAACACCGGAATCCTGCAGTGCTGCGATGATCAGCCAGGCCCTATTCTTAATGATGCGGTGAGAACTACTGGCTATATATTTTCCGTTCCCGCTATCCATGAGTTTTATACAATCTTCAACCTGTGCAGTAGAAAAAGCATAGTCATGTATGATCTCGTAGAGAATGCTGTGAAGAGGAACTGATTTTTTTAGCAAAAGAATGGGGATATGGATTTCCTCTCCCACTGGCTTTAGCAGTTTCTTTTTATGTTGCTGTATAGCCTGAAGATATAAGGTTTCCACTTCTGCAAACCGATGCAGGTTTCCTTCCAGATTTTGCATGGTTTCCGGGTAAACCGCTTCCACAGCCGGAATCAGTTTATTCCGGAAATAATTCCGTGTGTATTTATCTGATTCATTGGAGCTGTCTTCCACCCAGGATAATCGCTGTTCTTCTGCAAAAGTTTTAAGTGCTGATTTCGGAAAAGGTAGCAGGGGCCTGATAATTTTTTCCTGTTTGGGTACCATTCCCCTCAATCCGGCAATGCCGGTTCCACGAAAAAAATGCATCAGCATGGTTTCTATGTTATCATCCAGATGATGTGCCGTAAGAATGAACCTGAAAT
>JAYVXJ010000749.1:0-3810 GCA_043785285.1 Chitinophagaceae bacterium | reverse complement strand
TTATTTTTATTTCTGTTACCTGTTCTTCTGATGCTGGGTATGCTGTCTTGCAGCAAACCCAGCATCAACTTCGGCACTAATTTCGGAAGTGATAACAGCACTAATGTGATTTCAGTAGATACATTCGGCGTAAAACTGTCCACCGTTTTCCTGGATTCCTTCCCTACTTCCGGAACAGGCAATATGTTATTAGGACAATATAAGGATCCTTATTTCGGAACCATTACCTCAAGGAGTTTTTCGGAAATCACGTTTCCCAATTCTCTTCTTATCCTTACCAATCTTTCCCAATATGATTCAGTGGAACTAATCCTCCAGATCAATAAAAATTTTTATGGGGATACCACGCAGGTGCAACGTTATCTCGTTAGTCAACTTACCGGATTGCTGAATTATCCGGGCACGCAAAATGCTTTTTATAATATTGATTCCATTCCCTACGACCCGGCTATCCTTGGCTCGGCAGATGTTCAGATCAATCCTACCGCCGGATTTACTTCTCAGAAAATGGGCGATTCCATCAAGATCAGACTACCGGATGCCATGGGCCATCAGCTCTACAATCTGTTATATAATCAATCGGATACGGTTTTAACAACGGCTACTTTCAGGGGCTTTTTCAAGGGCCTGACGGTTTATCCGGATAAAACCATATCCGGAGCCATCTTCGGCTTCAAGGATTCTTTGTTTATCCGTTTACATTACCATGAACCGGGAGTCGTTTACCAGCCCAAATATGTAGATTTCCCATACACAAACAGGTATAATCAGTTCAACAGCATTACAGCAGACAGAGCCGGAACGCCTACAGAAGCAATTACCAGACGAAATCCAGAAGTTCTTTCCACAGCCACCGGCAATGCAGCTTATCTGCAACCCACAACAAGTCTTTATGTAAAGCTGTTATTCCCGACTATCGATCGTTTGCTGCAATACCCGGATTACCTGAGCGTGATGAAAGCAGAACTGACAATAAAACCCGTGGAAGGAACCTACAGTCCCATCTACAACCTTCCTCCGCAATTGAGTTTATCCGTAACAACAGAAGCCAATACCATTGGAAGCATATTAGCCTCAGGCACAGGAAACCTCAGCGTAGATTATCTGTATGGTGCAAATACTGCCTATACCTATGATATTACAGGCTACATTCAGCAACAGATTCTTAAGGGAGCTGAAGACAATGGAAAGAACGGTTTATTGTTAACGGTTCCTTCACCCGCTTATAATACAAGCTTCAACCGGTTGGTAGTGGGAGATCAGTTTAGTCCGCTGAAAGTAAATCAAATTTCTCTGAAAATCTTTTATGCTTCATATTATTAGTATGATCAACCCGAACGGTTTTTCTTTCATGAGAATATTTTTGACCCTGTTATTTTCCATGGTACTGCTGTTTAAAGCAGGTGCACAAAACAATAATTCGCCCTATTCCATTCTCGGTATTGGGGATGTTGAAGATGGCTTTGTAAACCGGACTACCGGTCTTTCCTCAACCGGAATTGCTTACCGGAGCAACCGGAACCTGATCACTAATAATCCCGCTTCCTTCTCTGCTTTGGATAATCAGTTTTTCGCCGGCGAGATCAGTATAAAAGGGAAGTTTATCAGCTATTCCGGAAACCCGGTTAGTTCAACCAACAGCACGTCCAATGATATCACGTTTAAAAGGTTTACCATGGGCACCAAACTTTTCAAACATTGGGGAAGTGCATTGGGCCTGGCCCCTTTCAGTTCCGAAAATTATGAATATACCAGTCTAAAACCATTGGGTTACGGAGGTGAACTCATCCCATCTTACAGTGAGGGATTTGGAGGAATCAATAAAGTTTTCTGGTCGAACGGGTATGATTTTTTTAATCACCTTTCCATTGGAATAACCTCTTCTTATCTTTTTGGCTCCATCAATACCAAAAATATTATTCAGGGACAGCCGGGGAGCGCCATCTATCTTTCCAAAAATGATAATACTTTTTACAGCAATTTCTATTTTGATTACGGGCTTCAGTATTATACAGCCATAAATAAACATTGGGATATTTCTATCGGACTCGTATATGCGAATGAGGGCACCCTCAATACAGATCATCAGATAACGGTACTCAATATTGATTCCATAGCCATCCGCTCAAAGGAAGACGTTGGCACATTTACCATTCCAACGAGTTACGGTGCCGGAATATCGGTTACCCATAATAAAAAATATACTTTCCTGGCAGATTATCGTTTTCAAAACTGGGGCACACTGCATTCCAATACCAGTGATTTTACGTATCAGAATAGCCAGCGAGCTTCTATTGGATTTGAGATTTCCAATAAGAAAACGGCGTATAATACCCTGTTTGAAACCAGCTTTTTCCAGGCCGGACTTTACTACAACAAATCGTATTTATTAATCAATGGAAAACCCATTGAAGATATGGGTGCCACCATGGGATTTGGCGTGAATGCCAAACGCAGTCCGCTAAGCTTAAACGTTTCGCTTCAATATGGAATTAGAGGAACCACGGCCAATAATCTGGTAAAGGAAAATTACGTGGGCGCCAGCTTTATATTCTCTTACCGCGATTTCTGGCTTACTCACGGAAGGAAGTTTGATTAGTTAATTTTCAAATTAACTACAATATTCCCACAATACTCCCCAAAGGAACGCCTAAACCGGTACACGCATCCCAACCTGTTGTAGCTGTATACCCACCGTTTTTTGCCGTGTTATTATTGCCCTGGGTAATGTCTTTGAACACGGACGCGTTTGTAGCATAAATTTTCGGATGGATAAATCCTACATTCCTTTTTAATTTTTGATTGGCCAGGGCGATCAGACCTGCAATCAACGGAGCAACGGCGCTGGTTCCACCGATAACCGTCCACTGCCCATCAACCAGTATATTATAGCCCGTTGCGGAATCTGCATTGGCAGCAATATCCGGAACGCCCCTGCCCTTCTGCTGTTTTGAATTCACGGAAGCCGGCAGGGTAATGAATTTCTGATAATCAGGAACAGGAAACATATCACTGATACCACCTCCGGTTGCCCAACCGTCCTGATCGTTCCAAACCGTTTCACTTCCAGTGAGCATTTTAGTTCCGCCGCAGGCAAGGGCATAAGGACTTCCCGCCGGAAAATCAACATGTGCTTTTCCATCTGTTTGCCGGTCAGAAGATCCGTTATCACCGGCAGCCACAGTAATGGTAACCCCCAGTGCTGCTGCCGACATGAAGGCGTCATTAAAATTCGTTATGGCCTGGGCGGTCCATTGACTTTCTGCGGCTCCCCAGCTGATAGAAATAACGGACGGTTTATTTTCTTCATCATGGATCGCCGTGCTGACGGCATCCAGAAATCCTTTATCTGAATTCGGCGCAAAATAAACAACTATCCGGGCGCCGGGTGCTACTGCTCCGGCCACTTCAATATCCAGCGCCACTTCCCCATCCGCCGTATCGGCTGTTGATGGTGCGTTATGCGCGCCGTCTACCGACTGTGCGGTGATGTTGGGAAGCGTTATTCCGAGTTTTTGAAAATAGGATTGCATATCGGTATTCCGGTAACCACCACCCAGTTCGATAAGCGCAATACACTGTCCGGCACCAGTAACATCCGTAGGATATTTATAGGCTTTCGCAACTGCATCCGGATTATAAGAAACCGCAGCGGCTTGCGGCATGATCACATGTCCTTCTTTATGCAACATCCTGAACATGGGCCTTGCCTGAGGACGATCATCCAATCCGAACACACCGGTTATACAATCTTTGAGGGATTCCGGGATCTTAATTGTACCACTTCTCCCGCGATAGCTGATACCGGAT
>JAYVXJ010000748.1:0-3817 GCA_043785285.1 Chitinophagaceae bacterium | reverse complement strand
TAAATATAAGAAATGGCTTTATGTAAAGGCAATCAATATTCAAAGCACAGATACGCCAGCGCCACGTTAGCTTGTCTGCATATCTGCGCCAGTGGGGGGCACTTCGTGCCCGACGAAGTCTTATTTGTTAGCGGCTGGCTTTCTATCCACTTGATGTCCATTTACTTTGTCCGTAAACCCTATAACTTAATAGAAATCCTATAATCAGTCCAATAATAAAGCCAATGTATCTAATTATGTATTGATTATGAAGTACGCCGTCGTCCATATAATGTTGGTATGCTCCAAGTCCAATAAAAATTACACTTAATAAAAAAACTGTAAGCCCTGCATATTTCTTTTGAAATGGAACAAAAACACAAGACAAAAAGAGAAACAGTCCAAAAGCTACTGATGGAACCGTTAAGAATTTTATCCAATATTGAAATGCCGATAAATTGTTCATATCTACATTTCCTGTGCGATGCATAATGATATTAGCAGTTCCAAGAGTCAATACTCCCGCTATAATAATTCCGAATATCCATTTAATCCATTTCATTATTTGTTGTTAGCTGTTGATTGCCTGTTGGTCTTGGTACAAACAAAATGTATTACCGGCTGGGTCTGAAAATCTTGCTATAACTTCAGTTGAGTTGATGTCGGAAGTTTGAACAACTTTGCCATTATTTTCTACGATTAGTTTCAAGGTATCAGAAACACTATAAACCATAATAGAAATTAAAAGTCCTGGTTTTGTTGTAGGTTCTCTTTCAAGCACCCACATTCCGCTTACCTGTCCAACGGTGTCATCGAATGAAATGTTGCCACCATCGTCTTCCCGAATATTCAATCCAAATACGTTTTGATAAAACTTTGAAGATTGTTGTATGTCCAAAGCTGGAATTTCTATGTAGCAAATTTTTCCATTTGCAAAAGTAGGCTGTGAATTATTATCCATAGTTGTTACAAGTTTATTATTGTTGTTAAGTTATGGTAGTGGATATTCCGAGCAACGTGACCACCTTATTCCGAGGCAAACTGACCACCCATAGTTACTCTCGTTTTTGCATCAAAAAAGTTACTTTGTTTTCGGTTGATTTTTGTTAGTGATTTAGTTTATTATTTCTTCCATATCTGATTGGAAGTTAATTCTTTTTTTACGCATGGAGTCTCCTTTGAGTTCCAGTCGGTGGGCATCATGGATGATCCGGTCCAGGATTGCATCTGCAATGGTTTGTTCTCCGATTACTTCATACCATTTATTCACAGGCACCTGAGAGGTGAACAATGTCGATCTCTTGCCGTGCCTGTCTTCAATAATTTCCATGAGTATGGTACGGCTTTGTGCATCGAGCGGCTGCATACCGAAGTCATCGATGATCAGCAGATCCTGTTTCTCCATCTTCACCAGCTCTTTGAGGTATGATCCGTCCGCCTTAGCCATTTTTAGACGCGGAAAGAGTTTTGTGCTGTGTTCATACATTACTCTGTAACCCAGAGAACAGGCTTGGTGACCGAGTGCGGACGCGATATAACTTTTCCCGATACCAGTGCTTCCGGTAATAAGAACATTTTCCTTTTTAGCAATAAACTCACAATCAGCAAGCCGTAAGACACGGTTTTTATCGATCACGCGATCGCTACTGAAGCTGATCTGTTCTACAGAAGCTTTGTAGCGGAAGTGAGCACGCTGTACACTTCGATCCAGTTTGCGGTTGTACCGGTCATCCCATTCAGATTCTACAAGCATTCCCAGCAGTTCATCAGCTGTGTACTGTTCAGCGTTGCCTGCTTCAAGCGTTGTACGGAAGCTGCGAACCATTCCGTAGAGTTTCATGGTCTTCATCTTTTCAATGGTGTGTTCGTTCATGTTTTCTTTTTTATTGGTGATTATAATTACTGATAATAGTTCTCTCCCCGGATATTATCGTGCTTGGGCATCGTCTGCTGCTCATCGGCTTCTACGTCAAAGAGATCAAGTCCCTTTTTCAGGATCTCTTCGATGGCACGGAAGTGATAGAGGCCGTATGCGTGTGCCCGGGCGCACGCCTTGATCAGCCGCTCATGACCCACGCGTTTAGCAAACGATAAAATCCCCTGACAGGATTTATACGCCTGTTCCGGGTGTTGTTTCTTCAATAGCACCTGTCCGAGATAATATTCCACATCGATTCCAACAGCGCGTGCCTGAGCCAGAAAATAATCGGGATTCCATTCTGCCAGGATCTTGTGCTGGGTCGCCATATGGATCGCGTCCGTTGTGTAGTTATGCGCGCTGCGTATGCGATGGTGCGTTGCGATCAACTCATATTTATAAAAGATCTCTACTAAAGATTTACTATAAAGTATCCGCACTTTACGGCTGATATAGCCAAAGGGTACACTGTAATAGTGTTTGTCCACGCTTAGACATACATGACCGTTTTTCATGGCTGTCGTATGTAGTGATCGTCGAAGCTCATAGCGGTTTTGCGGCAATCGTTGCAGGGTTTTACTTTCCATTTCATCGAACTGCTCTTGGCGGGAGTAACTACGTCCTTTGAAGGCTGTATTAGTATGCGTAGCCAGAAGCGTAAATATCTGCGCGTTCAGATCCTTTATAGAAGCCGGTATTTTCTCAGGCAGCGAGGCGAAGATGCGGATATAAGTGATTTTTACAGCCCCTTCCACCAGCGCCTTATCCTTGGGCTTATAAGCCCTGGCCGGAAGAACCGTCATACTGTAATGATCGGCAAAGGCCTCAAAGTTTTCATTGAGGTTAGGCTCATAGCGATTCGTTTTTATCACCGCTGATTTCAGATTATCGGGAACGATCGCATTGGGCGAGCCACCAAAAAAATGAAGTGCATTCTCGCAGCAACCGATAAAGTCTTCTACACGCTGCGTTTCAACGGCTTCCACATAAGTCAGTTGGCTGGCACCGAGTATGGCAACAAAGACTTCTACTGCTTTGATTTCACCCGTTAGCTCATCTACAACATGAAGTTTCTCGCCTGTGAAGTCCACAAAAATTTTATCACCGGCCTTGTGTTCCATATGCATGCTCGGTTTAGCACGCCGTCGCCACAGGTTGTGATGATGATAAAACGTGGGGCGGCTGAACCCACCCGGATATTCAAGCTGATAGGTTTCCCAAAGTCTCAGCAAGGTAAAGCCACGCTGCTGTAGGCGTTTATCATTCTCTTTAAAATAAAAGTGTAGGGCAACCAGACGTTCATCTGCGATCTGCTCTGGTTCTTTACAAAACAACTCATCCAAATCCTTGTCTGATAATTTACTTACTTCCTCCCATGTTGTTTTTAAGCCTGCCAGGATGTTGAGGTATTTCTTTACGGTATTGCGCGAAAGGCCGGTTGATTTGCTGATATGAAGTTTGCTTTGCTCCTGCCAGTACAACTTCAATACTTGTCTGAGTTTACTCATCTGAATCGGTTTGTTAGCCATGTTCATTCGATAGTGAAGGGCGAGAGTAGCCCTTTTAATCAAACTTACATGTCAACCGATTTTCAGTACCTTTTTGATGTAAATGAGTGGTCAGTTTACTCCGGAAAATTGGTGGTCAATTTGCTCCGGAATAGAGTGGTCAGTTTGACCCGGAATAAGGTGGTCACTTTGCCTCGGATTTAGGTGGTCAGTATCACCGGAATCTCCAAGCTGAAGCCGGATACCGGCTTCACCAGCGAATACAGCTTTATCTTCGCCTCTCCAAGCTCCGCTACAATGCCACACCAGAACTGATCAACTGTACACCGGGAAGAGGAATCACAAAAGAAATACTGATAACACTATCGGATGGAACGTTCATTGAAAAATCAGAAAACCTGTTGATAACCGG
>JAYVXJ010000747.1:0-3825 GCA_043785285.1 Chitinophagaceae bacterium | reverse complement strand
AAGGAAGAACTAAACCAATACGCGGGGAGGAACTATTGAAACTGTTTCCTGTAGGCGTTCTTACGAAAACGAAATCCCTTTCGGGCACCGAATCATATAAATAATCAGCAATGCTGTCTGAAATATTAGCCATATAACTGTAGCTGGTTCCTTCCGGTGCGGTTGCTGTGAACCGCACGGTACTCCTGTCTTCCAAAGGAGCCAGTTCGCTCTGCAATGACCCAAGAAGAAGAATGACCATCAGCACACATACGCCAATAATTAACCAGGCAGCCCATCTTATTTTCAGGAATCCCTGCAGCAGACGCCGGTATCCGTTTTCTATCCCTTTAAAGAAAGGTTCTGTTCTTTCATAAAATTTTCCATGAGAAGCATCTTTGCGGGTCAGCACTACATTCAGAACCGGCGTAATGGTAAGGGATACAAAGGCAGATATCAAAACAGCTGTTGCCAGCACTACGCCGAACTCCCGGAACAGGCGACCGACAAATCCCTGCAGAAAAACAACAGGCAAAAAAACCACCGCCAGCGTAATGGATGTGGAGATGACGGCGAAAAATATTTCTTTACTGCCTTCTACAGCAGCTTTACGCAGGGGCAGGCCATCTTCCAGTTTTCTGAAGATATTTTCCGTGACCACAATCCCGTCATCCACCACCAGTCCTGTTGCCAGAACGATACCCAGTAAAGTAAGAATATTGATGGTGAAACCGAAAATATACATGATGAAGAAAGTCGCTATCAGGGATATCGGAATATCTATGAGTGGACGCAGTGCGATCAACCAGTCACGGAAAAAGAAAAAGATGACCAGCACCACCAGACTGAATGAGATCAGCAGGGTATCTTTTACTTCATTCAACGACTGACGGATCGTTTCCGTATTGTCTATCAGTACACTCAATTCCAGATCTTCCCGGTTAGACTGCTTTATAGCTTCCAGCTTTTTATTGAACTCATTAGCGATTTCAATATTATTCGCACCAGGTTGGGGAATGATGGCCAATCCAACCGCATTCACCCCATTATATTTCCAGCTTTGTTCCGGATTTTGCGGCCCGAGTTCGATCCTGGCCACATCACTTAAACGAACGATTCCTGAGCTGTCTTCCCGGATGATCACATTCCGGAAATCTTCTTCATTGGTCAGGCGGCCCTTCGTCATAATGGTCAGCTCGGTATTGTTGCCGTATATTTTTCCCGGCGGAAGTTCCACGTTCTCCGACGCCATAGCTGCGCTGATATCATTAAAAGCGACATTATACGCACTCATTTTATTCGGGTTGAGCCAAACGCGCATGGCAAAACCTTTGTCGCCATATACATTTACAGAACTTACCCCATCAATGGTTTGAAGTTGTTGTTGCAATACATTGTCAGCATAATCGCTGAGTTCCATCAGGCTCTTGGTGCGACTTTGCACCACCAGTAGCAAAATGAAATCACTATTGGCATCTGCTTTGATCACCACGGGCGGAGCATCAATATCGAGGGGAAGGTTACGTGCTGCTTGTCCCACTTTATCCCGCACATCACTGGCCGCGCTTTCCAGATCATAGCCCAGATTGAACTCCACGATAATAGAACTTCTTCCCAAAGAACTCGTGGAAGAAATCGTCCGGATACCCGGAATTCCGTTCACCTGTTTTTCCAAAGGCTCGGTGATCTGGCTTTCGATGA
Organism: Chitinophagaceae bacterium; assembly: GCA_043785285.1. Classification (GTDB taxonomy): domain Bacteria; phylum Bacteroidota; class Bacteroidia; order Chitinophagales; family Chitinophagaceae; genus Puia. The sequence continues at coordinate 2,145 of JAYVXJ010000747.1, read as the reverse complement.
TATCCGGATTAGCACCGGTATAGGAAGTTGTTACGGTAATAATAGGCGGGTCAATGGCGGGATAATCGCGAACGGCCAGAAAATAATATCCCACAATCCCGAATAAAATAATCATCAGGTTCATTACGGTTGCCAGCACGGGCCTTCTCAGCGATAACTCCGAAATGTTCATGATTATTTCACGTTAACCCCATTGTTATTTAAAGTGGCAAATTGATCCAGCGTTCTGATATTTCTCACTTCCAGTGCCGTCCTGGGTCTGGCAAACAGCACACCGGTAACTACAACGGTATCTCCGGTATTAATTCCTTTGGTGATCTCTACATTATTCGCTAACCGTAAGCCGGTCGTTACATTTACAAAAGCAGCTCTACCGTTTTTAACCAGGATCACCTGGTTATTTTTATCATCAGGGATCAGGGAATTAGTAGGAATAAGAATGGCATTTTTATCAACCCCTGCATTCACATATACTTTCACAAATGCTCCGGGATTCGGATTGCTGTTTTCCAGTATGGCCCTGACCGTCAGGTTACGGGTCGACTGATTCACCTGGGGTTCAATAGCCTGTATCCTGGCCTTTTTCCGGATTTTGCTTACGGCATCCATTTCTACTTCAACCGTTCCACCCACCTTCAAAATATTTCCATAGCCTTCCGGTAAAGTAAAATCTATTTTGATCCGATCCAGTTGCAAGAGCGTAGCGATCAGGGTGGAAGATGAAACATAAGCGCCGAGGCTCACCTGCCGCAAACCAATAATACCACTGAAGGGGGCTTTCAATATGGTTTTATCGAGCAAAGCCCGGTTATAGGCAATGTCTGCTTTGAATCCATTCACTGCATTCAGGGAAGCATCATAATCACTTTGATTGATCCCATTAACGGCCAGTAATTGTTTATTTCTTTCTTCTGTTTTTTGGGCAAGGTCCAACTGCACTTTACTTTTTTCCACCTGTGCCTGGAGATCAGCGTCATTGATACGGGCTATTATTGTTCCGGCGGCAATTCGTTTACCCTCCGGCACATTCAGGTAGGTGATTCGTCCGCTCGCTTCGGGATGCAGTTCAACATATTCATTGGCTATAACCGTTCCGTTAACTTCAATGGTATTGGTTATTGATTGGGAAGAAGCAATCAATGCATCCACGATGGTGGGCAATGTAGATTTATTTTTGGATGTATCGGGTTTGCTTTTACAAGCGGGGAAAAGGGAAAGAAGGATAAATATGCTGAAACCAAAATTTACCTGTTTATTCATCCCAATATGGCTGTTTTATGTGAAAACGATACCCTTCAAATATAAACAGAAATAAATTTCCGGAGTAGTAAAAGGCGTACCTATTATATGAATGGGCCGGTATATAAAAAGGAATCAACGATTGGATGGCAGCTGATTATTTTTCGTTCCTTCTTCTTTGTAATTCTTTCTGAATCAGCGCAAATTCCCGGCCGGTTTGTCCGCTCAGCGAACTATTCTCCTCTGCCCGCCGCATAAGATAGGGGATCACGTCGTCAATTGGTCCGAAGGGCAGGTATTTACTCACAGAACATCCGGCTTTTGCCAGGTTAAACGTAATGTTGTCGCTCATGCCATAAAGCTGGGAGAAATGGATATGCGGATGATTGAGGGGAAGTCCTCTTTCCAGCAACAACTGTGTAGCATAGCCGTTGCTGAATTCGTTATGAGTGGCAATGATGGCAGTTATATTTTCAATATGATCTATGCAAAAAACCACGGCGGCAGTATAATCCCGGTCCGTAGCTTCCTTATTCTCCTGAATGGGGGAAGGATAATGATCCGCTTCTGCACGGGCTCTCTCCTTCTCCATATAAGCCCCCCGTACGAGTTTGACGCCTAACACGAAATGCTTCAGCAGCGCGGCTTCCAGCATGTCCCTTAAAAAAGACAGGCGGTCCCGGCGATACAACTGCGCCGTGTTGTACACGATCCCTTTTTGCTTGTTGAATTGCTCCATCATCTGAATACTGAGAACGTCCACCGGATCCTGTATCCAGGTTTCTTCTGCATCCACGAGAATGCCAACCTGTTTGGCTGCGGCTGTTTCACAGATCCGCTGCATGCGCGCCTGAACTCGTTTCCATTCTGCGGATTCCGCTTCCGTGAAGGATGCCAGCGAAGCAG
>JAYVXJ010000746.1:0-3845 GCA_043785285.1 Chitinophagaceae bacterium | reverse complement strand
AAGGCTATTCTGCCAAAGGCAATCTGAATTATCAGAAGAACAGTCTTTTTGCAGCCGCTATTACGGGAACGGTAAAAGCTGCGCACAACCTGGAATGGAACGGAAAGCTGGGGTTCCGCGCAGATGGGTATTATTTATATGGCTTCCAGCCCGCTAACCTGCAATTTGTCAACAGTCAGTTACAGCAACAATTTCTGACCTTTGAAGGAAAGATCGGACTCAGGAACAGTGTGCCGACAGATTTCGGACTCACGTATAATCCAAATCTGAAAGTAGTGGCTTTTGGTGATAATCAGTCACCTCGCGGAACAGAGATTAACACGATAGTTAACCTGCCTTTGCAAAAAACGATCGGGGAGCATTTCGCGATCAATCTTGGGGTTACCGCCGACCTCACCCATTATCAGGTGAATAACGTTTTCACCATAAACAACAATTTGATTTATGTGTCGCCCGCCGTGGTTTACCATTCAGACAATATTTCCATTCATGCAGAACTAACGCCATCCTGGGATCAGAATGATTTCCATCTGCTCCCGAATTTCTCGGCGGATTATACAACAGACGATAAACGATTTACGCTTTTTGCCGCATTAGACGGCTATTATGAAAAGGGCAGTTATCAGCGGTTTGCTACGATTAATCCCTGGTTATGGCAGCCTTCAGATTTGTTGAACACCCGGGTGCAGGAATTTTTCGGAGGACTTAAAGGATCTCTCAATAATCATGTTTCCTACCTGGCGAAAGCCGGTTTGTCTGAGTATCACAATATGCCGCTTTTCCTGAATGATAGTCTTGATGGCAAAAATTTCAAAGTCATTTATGAGAACAAGCTCGATGTGTTCAAGGTACATGGGGAGATGAGCTATACACAGGGTGAACAGTTCAGTGCCACGGCCGGACTTACCATCCGGAACTTCAGAACAAAGCAGGAATACCGAGCCTGGGGTATGCTTCCCCTGGAGCTCAATGCCAACATGCGCTGGGAGATACTTAAGGATCTCTGGTTAAAGGCCGATCTCTGGGCTTTTGAGGGTGCCTCATTCCGGGCACTGGATAAATCCGCACGGACCGGGAAGGGAGGATTTGACCTGAATGCAGGCCTTGAGTTCAAGATCAACCGGCAGCTTAACCTCTGGTTACAGATGAATAATCTGTTTAATAATAAATATCAGCGCTGGAATCAATATCCTGTTTATGGATTTAATATCTTAGGGGGTGTTATTTTTTCTTTCGGAGGGAAATAATCATCTACCAGAAGATTTGATTTATGTACGCAATACTCAATAAATATCTCTTTCAGCATAAAAGCATCAGCATTCCTGGTATGGGCACCATCTGGATGGAAAACATTTCTGCCAGTCTTGATGCCACAACGAGAACGGTGCTTCCACCTTCCTTTTATTTCCGGTTTGATAAATATTTTGATGCACCCGATAAGGATTTCTTTTCTTATCTGGCAGAAAAAAAACAGATCTCGGAGTATGAAGCATTGAGACAATATAATGAATTTGCATATTCATTGCGAGACAGGTTAAATCATCTTCAAGAGGCCATATGGGATGGCGTGGGAGAATTGAAAAGAGACAGTGAGGGAAATATCCACTTTGAATCTGCCCTCCGCAACCCTTTTTTTCTGCAGCCGGTGCCTGCGGAAAAGCTGGTTCGCGCAAATGCGCAGCATACGCTGCTGGTGGGTGACCGGGAAAGGACCAGCAGTGAGATGAGCAAATGGTTTTCAGAAGAACCTGTTCATGGAACCCATTGGTGGTGGCTTGCTGCGTTGATTACCGGAATTGCAGCTGTTCTTATCATTACCATTCATTTTTCATCTCATGGCTGGAACGTGGGGTCCACCGGAAACCAACAGTCAATCCAGGTGAATAAATAATTTTTATATTTCTGCTGAATCAATCCTTATCAAAGCCGATGGTTGCTGATCATTCTTCTTCGTTCCAATGTCCCGTATGTAAAAGTGAACAAGTTCATTTTGCCCTGAAAGCCAAAGACCATACGGTTTCCGGTGAATACTTCGAAATTTGGGAATGTAATCATTGCTCCTTACGGTTCACCCGTAATCCTCCGCCACCGGAAAGTATTGGCCGGTATTATCAATCTGAAAATTATATTTCCCATAGCAATACCCGGAAAGGAATAGTAAATACATTATATCACCAGGTGCGTAACCGAACCCTGGCATCGAAATCTAAACTCATGCATTCGGTTACCGGGCTGAAGCAGGGAGATCATCTGGATATCGGTGCAGGTACAGGCGCTTTTGTACAATGTATGAATGGAAAAGGCTGGCACAGTCAGGGAATTGAACCCGATGAAACCGCCCGCCAGCGCGCATTATCCGATCACGGGACCCGCCTGCTTCCGGCAGAAGCATTTCAAACATTCCCTGAAGCAACTTTGGATGCCATCACCTTATGGCATGTATTGGAACACGTTCATGAACTTCATCCTTACCTGGTGCATATTAAAAAATTATTGAAGCCTTCCGGAAAATTGTTAATAGCCGTTCCGAATTATACCAGTTACGATGGAATGAAATACAAGGAAAACTGGGCCGCTTATGATGTGCCGCGGCACCTGTATCATTTTTCCCCTGCTTCCATGAAATACCTTCTTGACGCTAACGGGTTTAATTTAATCCGGATGGAACCGATGTGGTTCGACAGTTTTTATATCAGCCTGCTGAGTGAGCAATATGCTTCGGGTCATTCTTCGCTGCTCAAAGGATTTTTAACCGGTATCATCTCTAACGGGAAGGCACTTGCGCAAAAGGAACTTTCCAGTTCGCTGATTTATGTGGCGGAGAAATAATCTACAGGATCTTAAATTAATTTATGCAATGAACACGAACCGGGGATCCGCCGGTTTCTATGTTCAAAATAGATTATTTATTCATGAAGCGGATAATATAATTAATTATTCAACTGGATCTCATAAATACTCGGCCAGAATTTGCCGGTGATGTATATTTTATTTTTTGCTGAATCATAAGCAATCCCATTCATGTATTCAGCTTCGGGGTATTTCATTTTTGCTTCTTTATCCAGCTTGCTGAAATCGGCTTTGCCGGTTACTTTTCCGCTGGGTAGATCAATGCGGAGGATGTCCGTTGTCTGGTAAACATTGGCATAAATATTTCCTTTGATATATTCCAGTTCATTGATATTTCCAACGGGACCATTATTGTCTTTTACGCCAACGATCTTAACGGTTTTAAATGTATCCGGATCAAGGAAGGTCAGGTTGCTGGTACCATCGCTCATGATCAGGTTCTTGCCATCGGTGGTCATGCCCCAGCCTTCCTTACTCGGAAAAGTAAACTGACCGATCTTCTTAAACGTTTTCGCATCATAAATAAAACCGGTTTTGTTTGTCCAGGTGAGCTGGTAAACTTTCCCATTCAGGAAAGTTATCCCTTCCCCAAAATAGACTTTCCGGTCGAGTTCTGCTTTCACCGCAATTTTTCCTGTAGCCGGATCCACCACACCGAATATGGAACGTGTGTTCGGATTTTCCTGCGGAGCTCCGGAACTTTCATACAGTTTTCCATCATGCATCAGCAACCCTTCTGTATAGGAGTTGGTATCATGCGGTGTGGCGTTCACCACGGTATACGCAATGGAAGCAGGTTCGTTGCTTGTTACCGGTTCATCAATGGAACCGGAACTTTCAGCGGAATTATTCGAATCCCTGCAGGCAGCAAGTGCAAGGATCAGCAAAAGGGGTATTAAAATTTTGGGCATATATCAGGTAGTCGGCAAAAATAACCGGTAAAATCCTAAAATCGTGCTAAAGAAGGCTGGCAATAAATCCAGGCAGAACAGGAA
>JAYVXJ010000745.1:0-3846 GCA_043785285.1 Chitinophagaceae bacterium | reverse complement strand
CCGCGGGCAGTCAGGATGATATAGGAAGCATCCGGACAAATTCTTTTAGCTTCCTGCAATACATGCAGACCGTCTTTATCAGGAAGCCCCAGGTCGAGCAAAATAAAATCATATTGATTGGCCTCCATCATTTGCTGACCATGCTTTGCTGTAAAAGCCAGATCGCACAGGTAAAATGCCTTTTTTAAAAAAGCTTCCATTTCAAGGGCCATTGATCTTTCGTCCTCAACGATCAATACTTTCATTCTTAAATTATTATTTTTATAGGTCAGACGGATCTTGCCCCAACTAAATTTACATTATTCACGGGCATATTAGTCTTATTAATGGTATTCATGAATGCTTCGCAATTAATCCCTTTGTTATATTGTAAATTTTGCCCTGGACGATCCATAATATTAAAACTGATAATAAAAACTGAAACTTATAAATGAATTAGCTTTCCCCGGTCCGCTAGCTGCTTTCTTTCCCAGAACAGATAACTGATAAGCCGCCTCTACCAGGTAATGAGCCCTGTTATACGCCAGGGGAAATTTAAAATTATATGATATAATATCAAAACTGGTAGTTGTAGTAGTGGTGGTGGTCGCGTTGGAACCTCCGGATGGGCCACCCAGAAGGGGTGGCAATAGCAGGCCAAGCAGACTATCCCGCAATCTTTTTTCAGTAATATAGATTTTGTAGAAATGTTGGGTTCCGGCTACCACATCAACTGCAGGTGTAATAGTAATCACATCTTTCTTACCCAGGCTTCCGAGGTTAATAGCCTTTCCAATACCCACGGTTGCAAAAACATCATTTGTTTTCCCAAAAGCATAATCCACATTCACACTTGAACTTAACCAGTTCTCGTAGGTAAGGGAAGCGCTGGCATTGTCAGCATTTGCGGCTTGCAGAAAGGGTGAGTAAGTAGGATAGAACGTGTGGCTATAGCTTACGTCTGCCGAAAGTTTTTTACTCAGCTTAAACGCTACTCCCGCACCCAGACTGGATGCCGATACAAAAGAAGTGGTATCGTTCAATAATTTATATGCCATACCGGTGAAATAAATGCCGGAGCGGAACCGGTAACTCGCGCTTGCCGCTGCATAGGGCATATTCTCTTCTGCACGCTGGCCGTAATAACTGGCATTATTGGAATACATAGCACCCAGGGTAAGGGTTGCTTTCGTTTTCGCGCTATCGGTTTCCGGTATTATATGGATACTGTCGGATTGCCCAAAACAATGGGCGGTCCATATTCCAGCTGTGATAAGGGTAATTAAGTGTTTCATGTGGTACAAAATTTTTATTTAGTGCAGGACTTTGATGGTATTCCTGATAATTTGCGGTTTAATTATTTTAATGGGTTTCATGGGAATGACAGATGGTATCGCAACCGGTTTTATCTGCCTCCGTGCTTTTGGTACTTCTTTAATAATATCCGGCATTTTTGCTACTTTTTCTTCTACAGATCCCTGGATTTTATCTGTTGTTTCTGCAGTTTTTTCTTCTGTTGGCCGTTGCATTTTGGGTACTGAATCGGAAACAAGCGGCAGGCCGGCAATCTGCACGAAATAAAAATCACGGTGCGGGCCGCCATTGTTTCCCAGACCCCATAGTGGCCGGATAGTAAAAATCATCAGTATCAAAACAAACCGGTAAAAGATATTGCCTTTCATTATTTTAAAAGTAACCGGTTTTTGCCCCTGCTCAGAGGCAAAAACCGGCTGTTTATTAAAGCTATCTGATCTTCAACCCTGCATTGGTTCTCACCTGAGTATTTATCTTAGTGACAACCGGCTTCGGCTTTACAGCAGGGTTAATGCCTGTTCCTGCTTTTACAGACTCCCTGGCACTTGTACTTGTATTGCTCTGGATTCCGTTATTCACGGTTTTTACATTGGCCTTTACTTTCCCGCCTGTTTTGCTCAGGTTGCTACTAGTCTGCTCCTTCATTTGATTGCCTTCCTTCCTGGTTGGGGAAATCCGTGTATCAACAACGGCTTTTCCTTCATTTTTTAACTCCCCGGTTGCGCTTTTAACCCCATCGGAAGAAACGGAAGCCTGGCTGTTTAAAGACGCTTTACTGCTGACTTTATTGTTCCTGTTTTCAGACCTTTCGCTGGTATTTGAATGAACTCCGACAGATGCTTCCTTGCTTTCCTGCGTTGTTTCCTTTGCCTGGCTTTCGTCTTCTTTCATTTCTGCGGAAACAGCTTTCTTTTGAGCAGTACTCTTTTCCTTTGTCTCCTGTTTTGTACTATTCGCTTTTTCTTCCGCTTTATTAACTGCATGGGTTTTAACCTTAGCGTTTGTGGAAGAAGTAGCCGTTGCATCTGCGGATGCAGAAGACTTACCTGCAGTTTGGGTTGTTGCCTTTACCTTAGCTGCCTGTTCGCTTTTCGCTGAAAGATCTTGTGAGAATGCAGCCGTTGATAATAACAATGCTGCTACAAATAATGCTTTAGATTTCATAATGTTTGTTTTTGTGCGTGTATCATTTGTGTTTACAGGATCAAAACTAGCAGTCGAAGATGAAGCGAAGATGAAAAATGAAAAGTTTTTATTTCCGCTTCCGGATAGTTTGTCCGGCAACAATGCTTTAATTATACAGCTTTCTGCACGCGCTTATTAACGTTATACCCAGGAGAATAACAGGTCAAAACAGAGAAATAGCCAATTTTAGGTTTTATCTTTATTTGGTTTAAGAAATTTCATCAGGCCATCAGAATGGTCATTTTTTGCGCTAAGAATTATTTGGTTAATATTTTTTTCAATGAAGGTCTCTATTGCCATTCTTAAAAATATTTGTGAATTTATATTTATAACACCGAAGGCATTTTCTTCCTCTGCCTGAAAAATAGTTTTGAACGTGGCAGAATCTTCTAATATAATTTTTAGCGTTATTATATTAGATCCCGTTTGAAAATTTATATCTGTTTTAATGATATAATCAGACATAAGTGGCGACTTTGTTACAAATTGAGATGCTTTCATAAGCTTCTCCTTAATAGGTTTATCTGTACTATTATTGGCTTCTACATAAAAAAATCTTTGGGCCTGTGTTAAACAAACAGTTAAGATTAAAATTTGTAGAAGTAAAAATTTTTTCATTTTGTTCATTTGTTGTTTAAGAAAATAATATTCAGAACTCCTTATTAAAGCGTTGGATTAAAGTTATAAAGTTTCCACAATCCGCTGACCCCGAAATAAAACCTCGTAGTTTCCCCATACTGAAAGCCGGTCCGGAATTGTGCTAACCCGTCATTTCATTGCAACCTTTTTATCGTAAATTACGTAGTACTAACCTGTATAAGCTCAACTCGTATTCTTTCCTTTGGAAGTCAACTGTTCTGTAGTTAACCGCAACAATACATTGTCTGATGAAGTGCAGGTTGAGTGTTTTGCTTCTGTTTATTTGCGTTCGGTCTTTCCCTCAGACGCAAACCTGTCCGGTTAATATCAATTTTGCCACCGGCGACCTCACGCACTGGTTCGCATATACCGGGAATAATAGGTTTGGGAACGGCACCGGCGCCATTATGCAAACCTATGATTCCAATAATTCAGCGCCGGCAGGAACAAGAGGTGCCGGAACCATACCCGAATATAACCTCGCCTCCGTGCAGGGCATAAGGGTGATCACCTCCAGAAGTACCGATCCTTTTGGCAGATTTTCAACCATTCCCACCATTAACGGCTATAGTTATAATTATTCCATTCTGCTGGGGTCAACAGCTATTACCCGGGGAAACGGCATGAACGGCACCGGCGGCGGATATATCCGGGGAGTCAGCTACAACATAAACGTGCCGCCGGGTCCTGTTTCAGAGCCCTATACCATGACTTATGCCTACGCTATGG
>JAYVXJ010000744.1:0-3851 GCA_043785285.1 Chitinophagaceae bacterium | reverse complement strand
ATTAAGGGAGAATCCAAGAAAATGATAATTAAAGAGAACCCCTATGACAAATAAAAACGAATTCATTACTTCGCCTATAGTGCAGGAACTTCTTATTACCCGCGTCTTCGATGGGCCCAGGGAAGCTATGTTTAATGCCTGGACGGACCCTGAACGTTTAAAACATTGGTGGGGGCCGAAAGACTTCACCTGGAATGGCTGTAAAATTGATCTTTATCCAGGTAATCCAGGTAGCGTTTTTCACTATTGCATGCGATCTCCTGACGGAATTGACATGTGGGGCAGGTTTGTATATCTGGAAATCCGTTCGCCGGAACGGCTCATCTTTATCAACTCCTTTTCAGATGAAGAAGGCTACCCTGTTAAGCATCCGCTGATGCCAGATTGGCCGTTGGAAATTCTGAACACGCTCACATTCAAAGAAGATAATGGAAGAACGACGCTGAACATGCACGCGATTCCGCATTCCGCAACAGCATTAGAATGCAGAACTTTCGAAGCCGGTCGTGATTCAATCAGGAAGGGTTTTGCTTCTGCCTGGGAACATCTCGCAAATTACCTGGAAAAGAGTTGAGCTTTTTAACGGCTGATATCCTTCTTCCAAACACGTATTGAAACAGTATCCCCAATCGAGAAACTCATTAAATCTTCTCCTGAAACTACGGGTCCTGAATAAATTGCTTTTGTTCGTTTTAATAACTCTTGTACGTCCCTACCATATAATTGAACAATATGGGAATACGCAGCAAGTTTTGGCTTAACCTGGGCAAATACTTTGCCTGCCTGCTCTGGCGTTGTATGATGAGCGTATATGTGATATTTGGGATCTGTCTTACTAATAATTTCAGGAGCAATCACTACTTCATGTACCAGCAAATCTGTTCCTTTGGAAAATGTAATCAGGTTTTCACAGTACCGGGTATCTCCTGAAAGTACAACGGAATGCCCCTTGTATTCTATCCTATAACCAAAAGCAGGAACAACCGGGTAATGATCAACTAAAAAGGCGATTACTTTTACTCCATTTTTCTCATAAACGATTCCTTGCAGAATATCAACGGCAGACAATTTACTTCCTTCCATAGCGGCTTTGTCGTCATCGGCTCTTATCCTTATATCAAAGGCAAAAGCTTTTTCCAAATTGCCTGTCATCTCTGCTGTGCCTTTCGGTCCATAAACCTTCAATGGAATAACCCGCCCTGACAATAACCAGCCAGTAAGCCATAAGTCGGGCAACCCGACAATATGATCTGAGTGAAGGTGTGTTAAAAAAAGGGCATCCATTTTATCATAGTCAACATTTATCTGGCGCAGCCTTTGTAAGCATCCACGACCCGCATCAAATAATAAAGTTTCGCTGCCAGCCTGAACAAGAATACTGGGCCCAAATCGATCCATAATAGGTTGGGGTGTACCCGTACCGAGTAAAGTAACCTTGATAAACACAGTATTAGCCTGCAGGCTATCATTCCTTGCTTTACTTTGCGAAAAGGAAACAAGAACGAATAATGAAATGAATTTGGTCAAAAAAAGTTTAATCATAATTCTTTGACTTAAATGCAAATAAAATTAATTCCGTCAGCAGAGTACATTATTGTATGGCTGATTATAAACAAACTCTGAAGTACAAAACGGCAGCAGTCTAATCATAAAACAGGTGACAATAATCACAAAATCCGCAAGGGTCGCAAATCGTCTTAGCTGAATAAAGTTAACCAATTTTAGTAATGTTTTAATTTATTTCATTCACATCAATTATTCTTATCATTGTACACGAATCAAGATCCAGGTGATTTTAAATTAACCTCTCCAACGCAAATTAATTATTGCAAGGACGCAACTAATTAAGGTTAAAATGAAACCAAGATGATAAAGAAAATAGGGGTTGTTTTATTAATTGCTTTTATTGCTATACAATTTTTTCGCCCGGAAAAAAACAGTTCTGCTGCTATTTCACCCATGGATATTACTCAGGTATATTCAGTTCCTCAAAATGTACAGGAGATTTTGCAAAAAGCTTGTTTAGACTGTCATTCCAATAACACCAATTATCCATGGTATGATTTAATTCAGCCGGTAGCCTGGCTTTTGCAAGACCATATTAAATACGGAAAATTGGAATTGAACTTCAGTGAATTTGGCACTTATAGCATTGCCAGGCAAAATAAAAAGATGAATGAAACCGTGAAAGAATTGAAAGATGATGATATGCCACTTACTTCTTATACACTGATGCACCCTTCCGTACGACTTAATGATGCTGAAAAGCAAATCATTTATGATTGGTGTCAATCATTCCAGGATAATTTGAAAGCAAAATATCCGGCAGATAGTTTGCTCATAAAAAAATAAAATATTTGTCTGCGTTTTAATTTCAAGTATTTGTCCACCAGTATAAATGCCGGTTAAAAAAATGTCAATGCACCCGATGGGCATCCTTTCGGTCTATATACATTCTTAGGGTCACCAACGTGCATGACGTAAGTGATGAAAGAAGTAACGTGTAGGGATCTGGACCCAGGTCCTTTCCTACGGCTTTTATAGGCTCATCAGAAATGAATTCTCCATTACGCCACGCAATAACACATTGGTATTTTTCTGTACCTATTGACCCATTTACCGGCTCTTCTAATTTGTATTCCATAATGGCATTTTTGAGTCATACCAATTTACGCAAAAACCGGAACTTGTATTTTGCAACAGCTCCTTCCGCTGGTAATTCCATTATCTCAACCCCTTAAAATCAATAAACCCGCGATTTACATCAGTGTCTGTCAGCTGTACGCGAAGTCTGCGCCCAACATCCATGCCTTCATATCCGCTCATCAGTTTTCCTTCAACGGGAAACTGGAGAAGACGTACCCATACGCCTTTATCATTTGATCCGGTAACAATAGCGTCGAACTGTTGTCCGATTTTATTTTGTAGTAGCATGGCTGCTGCAGATTTCTGTACCTGCCGTTCTACTTTCTTTGCATCGTCTTCCTGTTCTGTACAGTGCGCTGCGAGCCCCGTCAGTTCATCATTTCCATAGGGTACGGGGCTTTTTGATAAAGCTGCTTTCAATAACCGTTGGGTGATCAGATCCGGGAACCGGCGGTTCGGAGCGGTGGAATGGGTATAATCTTTCACTGCGAGACCAAAATGGCCAACAGCATTCTCCCCGGGAAGTTCAACCGTATATTCTCCTGGACCCAATAGTTTGATGATACTCAGAGAAAGATCTGGAAAACGATCCGGATCAGCGGCTTTTTCCGAAACAAGAAACTGATCCAAGGCTTTGGAGTCGGGCTGTTGGGGCAATATATATTTTCGCTCGGCAGCTAATTCTACGATCCGGTCCCAGCGTTTGGGTGTGCGGACAACCCGTCGCATGGAAGAAAATTTCCAGGAAGAGAGCCATCTGGCAGTAACGCCATTTGCAGCAATCATAAATTCTTCTATTATACTCTTGGCAGTATTCTTTTTTTCTGACTGCAAATCTTTAATCTCATCACCATCAAATACCGGCCTCGCTTCTATTGTCTCGAAATCAAGCGCACCGTTTGCGAACCGCAGGGATTTTAGTTTTTGCGCTACCCTATTCTGGAGCCGGATATTTTTATCCAGATCCGGAACACCACCAATAGATGCTGGCATCGTCCCCGTTCCATCGAGCCACGCAGCAAGACTATTATAGGCAAGCTTGGCACGATTACGGACCACCGACTGATAGATGGCTGAGTCTTTCATTGATCCATCTGCACCAATACTCATTTCAACAACAATGGCAAAACGGTCTGAATCCAGGTTGAGTGAAGTTATACCTGTCGAGAGCTTCTCGGGCAACATTGGAAATATGATTGCAGCGG
>JAYVXJ010000743.1:0-3853 GCA_043785285.1 Chitinophagaceae bacterium | reverse complement strand
GCGGCGACAAATTATGGGATCGTTCCTGGTGGGGCAAAGTGGCCGAGACCATTCATGCGCATAATTCTTACAAGCATCCCAGTTCCATAGGTTACTGGCAGCCGCAGGGAACCTGGTTCGCTGACAAACCTTACTTGCAATGGTGGGCATTAGAGGCCTATTCCAGACGAGATAGTGGTTATTATTATTCTTATTGGTGGAATTACAATCCGCCCAAGCCCCTCATAGACACCTGGTCTGGAATGGATCATGGCAATGAAGAGACCCGTAGTACTGAAAGAAATATTCAGTACTACGTTTATCAGAGTGGTGGAACTGGTAGTGGAATTCTGACAGAAGGAATCTGGAACGCTTGTTGGCAAAAAGATTCGTGCGGCTGCTGCGCCGACGTGTGGGGAGGAACACCATGGTATACGACCATTGATTTTTCCAGTGCTGATGATATGGCCTACCTGAAACAGTTCTATACTTCTTTGGAATGGTGGAAGCAGGTTCCAAGGTTTGATGACAGCACCTGGTCTGCTTTTGCAAACAAAAATCAATCATTGCTTACTACGAACGGGCAAGAAATATATGTTGTGTATTTCTATAATAGAGTATCCTCAACTGGTACATTAAAAAATATGGAAAAGAATGTATCGTATGCTGCAAAATGGTTCAATACAAGAAATGGTATTTACACAATTATTAAAACATTTAAAACGGGAGATGGCACCTGGACAATACCCGATAAACCGGATAGTGAAGATTGGATATTATTAGTTAAAAAAAATCAATTCTAAACTTTTCTGTTAATTAATTAAATCTGAAATTAAAAATAAGTATTATGAAGTTGAAAGTGCTTTCAACCGGATGCATCCTGGTAACATTTTTTTCAAATATTCTTGCGCAGGTTATGAAATTAATTGGAAATAAAAATAAAGATTATGAAGTAGCGGTTTATTATTTTCCTCAGTGGCATGTAGATTCTCAAAATATTAAAACACATGGATATGCATGGACAGAATGGGAAACGCTTAAAAATGCAAAGCGAAGAATTGAAGGGCATCAACAACCCAAAGTTCCCTTATGGGGTTACGAAGAAGAAGCAGATCCAAAGATCATCACGATAAATAAAATTATTTAAGTAGGCATTTAAGGCTACCTATAAAAACTAAATATATTAGTATAAGATGAGGATAAAGGGATGGTTGCGGGGAATACATCACAGTGTGAAAAAACCTTCAGCCGTGCCTGGATGATTTTGTTACCAGTATTAATAGAATAAAATAATTTGATAGGACTTTCATAACATAACTGGCAGAAAGATGTATCACAAACCAGTTCTTATTAACCTATTAAAAATGGAGTAGCTAAATGCCTGCTTCTAAAAAATAAAATTCTTTCCAAATGATAAAAAAAAATTAATGAAAAAACAAGTATTCAATGTTTTATTGCTGGCAGTAATAGTAAGCAGTAAGGTTTTTGGACAACCGACTGAACAAATCGTAAAGGTAGTAGTTGCGCCTGATCATCAGGACTGGGTATATAAAACCGGGGAAAATGTAAAGTTTTCTATTTCTGTATACCAGAATGGCAATCTTTTGAAAAATACAGCGATCCGTTATGAAATCGGACCCGAAAAAATGGACCCTGTAAAAAAAGATTCACTTAATCTTCCAACCGGAGTTTTAGCGGTTAATGGAGGAACGATGAAAACACCTGGTTTTCTGAGATGCATAGTGGTAGCAAAAATAGAAGGTAAAGAATACAAGAGTATGGCGACTGCAGGATTCGACCCCTTAAATATAAAGCCAACTGTTGATAATCCGGCAGATTTTACGGCCTTTTGGACCAATGCAAAAAATGATCTCGCTAAGATACCGCTGGATGCCAGGGTTACTTTACTACCGGAACGTTGTACGGGGAAAGTAAATGTTTACCATGTTAACCTACAAAATTTTCCGGGTAACTCGCGATTGTATGGTATTCTTTGTGTTCCCAAAAAAGAGGGTAAATATCCAGCACTGCTAATTGTGCCCGGCGCAGGCGTAAGACCTATTAGTGGTAATACAGCAATGGCGGAAAAGGGACTGATCACTTTTGAAATCGGTATACATGGTATACCGGTAATTATGGATGAAAGCATATATTCTAACCTTGGTGCTGGTGCATTAAACGGCTACCCAAATTTTAACCTTGATGACCGCGACCGGTTTTATTATAAAAGAGTTTATTTAGGTTGTGTTCGTGCAAATGATTTTATTTTCTCAATGCCCCAATTTGATGGTGCTAACCTGGCAGTAACAGGAGGTAGCCAGGGTGGTGCATTATCCATTATTACAACGGCACTTGATCCCCGTGTAAAATGGCTGGCTGCTTACTGTCCGGCACTGTGTGATGTTACAGGATATTTAAAGGGACGAGCCGGGGGCTGGCCAAATTATTTTGATAAAAATAATCTTGCCTTTAATAACAAGAAAGATAAAATAGAAACCTGTAGTTATTATGACGTTGTAAATTTTGCAAGGCTGGTTGAAGTTCCCGGTATTTATTCATGGGGATATAATGATGATGTTTGCCCGCCAACTTCCATGTATGCAGCGTATAATGTTATCCATGGTGCTAAATCCTTGTACCTGGTACTGGAAATCGGTCACTGGTTCATTCCTGAACAGACTGAAAAATTAAATAATTGGCTAGTGGAGAAACTGAAAGTCAAAGAGTAGTAACTTATTTATCACTTAGCAACTGAAGCATGATATAGTACGGCTAATAAATAAAATCATTTGATAGGATTTTTTATAACATAACTGACAGTATGAAGTATCACAAACCAATTATTATTAACCAATTTAAAATGGAGTAGCTAAATGCCAACTTCTATAAATTTAAATTACTTATTATGGTAAAGTTACGCGTAGCCATCTTCATCATCCTGGCATTTTCAGTAATTGGCTTTAAAGTTTATGCGGAAATAAAATTACCCGCTATTATAGGAAGCCACATGGTGCTACCACAAAATAGTGAAGTAAATCTTTGGGGCTGGGCAGATCCAACAGAAACTATAAAGATCAGGGTAGATTGGGATACGACCACTTATATTTCAATTGGAGGGCTTCGTTCCGGAAAATGGGATGTGAAGATAAAAACCCCAAAAGCAAGCGGCCCTTATAAAATAATTATTAGTGGTTCAAATGAAATAATATTAGAAGATGTAATGATTGGTGAAGTATGGTTATGTGGAGGGCAGAGCAATATGGAGCTTTCAGCATCAACTGGAATCAAACAAGCACAAGATGAATCCCGTAATGCAACAAATTCAAAAATTCGTTTTTTTTATGTTCCTAAATATGCATCTGAATACCCACAGGATGATACTAAAAGTAAATGGGTAATATGTAATCCTGAGGACATGAAAAAATTCAGCGCTGTTGGTTATTTTTTTGGCAAAAAGTTACAGGAGCAATTGCTGCAACCAGTTGGTCTGATTAATGTAAACTGGGGAGGAACAGGTGTTGAGATTTGGTCCCCTGCTGAATTAATAAATAACAATTCTTCGTTCAAAGAAGCTGCAGAAATGACGGCCTCAACAAATAATTGCTGCCCTACAGGAATAGGGTTACTCTACAATGGAATGATCAACCCCATCATAAATTTTAAAATTTCCGGGGTTATTTGGTACCAGGGAGAAACAAATCGTTTTAGTTATGCAACTTATCCTTCCATGCTAAAAGCAATGGTAGATGAATGGAGGCGATTATGGCAATACCAGTTTCCTTTTTATTATGTGCAGATTGCGCCATTCGCAGACCCGGGTCTCAGCAATTATGTACCTCTTATGAGGGAAGCTCAATCCAGATGTATATCTATT
>JAYVXJ010000742.1:0-3860 GCA_043785285.1 Chitinophagaceae bacterium | reverse complement strand
TTTCATCTGTAACCTGATTTGATTTTCCCCCTTCCTTATGAGGGTAATTTTGAAGAAATGACCCCTCATAAGGAAGGGGGAAAATCAAATCAGGTTACAGATGAAAGTACGGATACCTGGGACACGGTGGATTGGTTACTAAAAAATATTCAAAACAATAATGGCCGGGTGGGAATATGGGGCGTATCCTATCCTGGTTTTTACGCATCCGCCTCATTGCCGGATGCGCACCCCGCCATAAAAGCGGTATCTCCCCAGGCGCCTGTCACGGATGAATTTATTGGTGATGATGTCAATCATAATGGAGCTTTCTTTCTGTTGGATAATTTTGATTTTGATAATTATTTTGATGTTCCAAGGGAAGGCCCTCTAAAGGATTACGGAGGCGAGATTTTCCAGGTGGATATCAAAGATGCTTACCAGTTCTTCCTTCATCTGGGTTCTTTAAAAAATTCAAATAGTAACCATTATTTTAACCATAAGGGAAAGATATGGGATGAATATCTTCTTCACGCCACCTATGATGAATACTGGAAAGCGCGTAATATTCGTCCTCATCTGAAAAATATCCAGCCTGCCGTTTTGGTGGTCGGTGGTTGGTTTGATGCGGAAGATTTGTTTGGGGCTCTAAGGACTTATGAAGCCATCGAACACCAGTCGCCTTATAATCATAATTACCTTATTATGGGCCCATGGACTCATGGGGCCTGGAGCCATTCCACCTGGAACAAATTTGGTATACTCAACTTTGATCAGAATGTAAACGATCACTACCACGAGGTCGAAACTAAATTTTTCGATTTTTATTTAAAGGACAAAGACACGCTGGGCCTACCGGAAGCAACGGTCTTTGAAACCGGTACCAATCAATGGAAACAATATAATACCTGGCCACCCGCAGAGGCAAAACAGATTAGCTTCTATCTCCGGGAAAAGAGAGGAATTTCCATAAAGAAGCCGGTTGGGGAAGCCGGCGTGTTAGCTGATCCCAGTGCATCTTTCGATGAATATCTGAGTGACCCGGCGAAACCTGTTCCCTATATAGACGGGGTTTATGGAAGCCGGGAAAACCAGTATATGGTTTCAGATCAGCGTTTTGCTGCTCAGAGACCGGATGTGCTGACTTATCAGACAGACATATTATCCGAAGCAATCACGGTCACTGGCAGGCTAAAAGCGGATCTTTTTATTTCTTCCTCCGGCACAGATGCAGATGTAGTAGTGAAGTTGATCGATGTATTACCAGACAATGACACAGGATCCGCCAAAGGACAACCTGCCGGTTACCAACGGCTGGTAAGAGCTGACGTGTTCCGGTGTAAATTCCGGAATAGCTATGAGAAACCAGCGCCCCTGATACCCGGACAGCCGACGGAGATCACTTTCGATTTGAATGAGATCGCCCACAATTTTATGAAAGGGCATCGGATCATGGTGCAGGTTCAGAGTAGTTGGTTTCCTCTTGTTGACAGGAACCCTCAGCAATTCATTACTATTCCTACCTGCAGTAATGATGATTTTCAGAAAGCTATTATACGGGTATATCATGATGCGCGCTATCCCTCGGCTATTGTTTTACCGATTGTGGATAATCAAAATTGAATACAAATTTGCCCTGGTGATTCGTTAAGAGGAATAATTATGCATCAGGAAAGAAATCTTTATTCTTTGAAAGGAATTTCCCTTTACATAATGGCATTGCTATATATGGCAGCAGGCGTAAATCACTTTATACATCCGGGAATCTATGGAAAAATAATGCCGTCATGGTTTCCCTGGCATGAAGAACTGATACGTATAAGTGGCGTTTGTGAAATATTGTTTGCCATACTCCTGATATTTCCAACGACCAGACGCATAGCTGCGTATTGCATAATTGGTTTACTGATTGCAGTTTTCCCCGCAAACATTCAAATGATGCTCAATTATCTTCATGAAAATAACCCGGGATTGTGGATTTCTATATTACGATTACCTCTGCAAATGGTATTGATTTATTGGGCATATGGTTTTACAAAGTCGGGTTCAGTTAAAAACCATAGTAATTTGCCGGAGTAGAAGCAGATCAGGGGATAAGCAAACTGCCGGTATTGTTGAAAGGTTTGCATTTGCAGGATGAGTATCTGGACCATTAAGTTGCCAGTTTGAGAAGGTATCGATTGATCGTATTTTTCAGATTGTTCAATGAAATGAAATAAAGAGTTTAAATTAGAGTAATCACCTGAATTCTTAAACCTGCGGATGAAAACTTTATGGGGGAAAAATAGCGGGTATTTGTAAACAACCGGTTGTTTTTAAGGTGATGAAATAAAGTAATTTTATTGAATTTCGGAAGGGGAAAGGTAGATTTACATTTAACTATAAAGCTATTTTATTGCATGCGCTTTAACCGGATATTAAAAACAATCGTTCTTTGTATATTTATCTCTCCTGTTTGGGCGCAAACGAACAATGAAGTACAATTGCTGCATCTTACTTCTTCCCATACTTCGTTTCCAGATACAGGCAGGGCAGAAGGCTATTTATATGGCAGTGTTCTTTATACCGCCTCCGCACATTATAACGATAGTTCTGTATTGCTCATCATTCCAAAACAGGTAAAGGCAACTCAACAGGTTGACCTTGTATTCTGGTTTCATGGTTGGCACAACAACGTTGATACCGCTGCGGAATTTTACGAACTTGCAAAGCAATTTATGGCTTCTAAACGCAATGCCATACTTGTTTTAGCAGAGACTGCCAAAAATGCGCCTGACAGTTACGGAGGTAAATTAGAACAACAGGGTATGTTCAAAGGCCTTGTGACTGATGTTTTGAATGAATTGAAGAAAAAGAGTATCGCACCGCATAATGCTGAGCCTGGGAATATTTTACTTGCGGGCCATAGCGGCGCATTCCAGGTCATTGCCTATATACTTCAGAATGGGCAAATGCCCGTACAGGAAGTATTTTTGTTTGATGCATTATACAGTCAGGTTGACAAATTTATGTATTGGATAAATCAGGATCAGCGCAACCATTTTATTCATTGGTTTACAAATCATGGGGGCGGTACAGATGAAATGAGCTATACCATGATGCAGCAGTTAAAGGACCAGCATATCGATTACCTGCTTACCGATGAAATGGCAATAAAACCGGATATTATAAAAAATAACAGGATACTGTTTGTACACAGCCTTCGGGAGCACAATGTTATTATAAACAACCCAAATGATTTTCAGCTATTGCTTGAAAACAGCTTCATCCTCGAACCTGCTTCAAAAGGGAGTAGTGGTTTAAAAAAATAAAAAATTTTATTTCGCTTAACAAGCTAATTGGGAAGCTCTGGTTTTGCAGATGGCGATACAAAAAGGGCAGGTTAAGTTACCCTGTCGGGATTGCTGTTGAAAAAACCATGACTATAAAAGAAATCAACGAATACAATTACACGTGCTTAATAGCATTATCTTCATAACGAATTTTCCTATCCTTCGATCACCGCATAAAAGCTTTTTTATGAAAACACGCAATAGAAAGTTTTTAATTTCAACATTCTTCGTTTTTTGTATTATGGTTGCGGGATATGCTCAGCAGGATAACAGTAAGCTCCGAATCATCATGATAGGGGCCCATCCGGATGATTGTGACGATGCCGCAGGAACCGCAGCTCTTTTTGTTCAGATGGGGTATGCGGTAAAATTTGTTTCTGTTACCAATGGAGATGCCGGTCATCAGGTTTTAAAAGGGAAAGAACTAGCTAAAAGAAGATATGCGGAAGCTCAGGAAGCAGGAAAGCGGCTGGGTGTAACTTATGACGTATTAGACAATCACGACGGGTTACTGATGCCTACCCTGGACGTGCGATTGCAAATCATTAA
>JAYVXJ010000741.1:0-3863 GCA_043785285.1 Chitinophagaceae bacterium | reverse complement strand
TTAAAGGATATTCCTTATGCCTTAAAAGGCTACCAGGCTGATATAGACGGAGCCAATCAATACACCGGTCAAAATTATGAAGAACGCGGACGTGGATTTTTGGCGCTAAGAGGGCAGCAAGTGAGATTGGAACCCAATACAAAGCCTGTTATTACGGATTCTGTTGGAAATTCCGATTCCCTGAAAGCACTTATCAAAAACAATGACTGGAATAAGATTTACCTGGTGGTGAAGGGTAACCGGATGAAACATTATATTAATGATGTTTTAATGAGCGACGTGACAGATAACGATACGACAAACCGAAAGTTCGAAGGCTTGCTGGGATTACAGGTGCATGTACTTCCTCATATGAGGGTCGAGTACCGCAATATCCGGTATAAGAAAGATTAAAAGCACCTACCCGTCCGTATCCAAAGGGGTTGAATACAACAGGCAGGTAACATCACTTCCTGGTATATTGGGACTAGGTTTATTAAGGCATTTTATCCGGGCTTTTTGGAAAACGGAAGCCATGAAGATATTGTAGGGTTTTTAGTTAAGCATATTTGTTGAATGGAACTTTATATATTTAATTCCGTCCCTCCTGATGGAAACAAAATATAATTAAGGCATATGACAAATAACAAAACAATTTTTGTAACAGGCGCAACGGGCAATCAGGGAGGGGCAGTTGCAAGAAGCCTGTCGCTACAAGGCTTTGCCGTAAAAGCGCTTGTCAGAAATACTGATTCAACAAAGGCAGAGGCTCTGAAAAAACTTCACATTCAGCTCGTAAAAGCCGATTTAAATAATGCTGATACTTACCGGGAGCACTTGAAAGATGTATATGGAATATTCAGCGTTCAAACTTTCGAACATGGAGTTGGAAAGGAAATTAATCAGGGTATTACATTGGCGACTCTTGCAAAAGAGTTTGGTGTAAAACATTTTTTATATTCCTCCGTATTCGGAGCTAACTTAAAAACGGGTGTTCCGCATATAGATAGTAAATTCAGAATCGAAAACCACATCAAAAAAATAGGTTTGCCTTTTACCATTATCAGACCCGCTTCTCTGTATGAAAATTTTTTGATTCCCCAGGTTAAAAGGGGTATTTTAAAAGGTACTCTTGTACAACCTGTTAACGGAGACGCCGTTTTACAATACATAGCAGCAGCGGATATTGGCAAAGCAGCGGCAGGAATATTCCAGAACAGCGAAAAGTATTTGGGCAAAACAATTCCGGTCTCAACTGAACAATTGAGTACACAGGAAGTAGCTGAACTATTTTCTACCGTATTAAACAAACCCATAAAATATAAAAAACTACCCGGACTGATAACAAGATTATTTATGGGTAATACTTTATATAAAATGTTTAAGTGGATGAATGAGAAAAGTAGCTTCTTAAAAGAGGATGTGGATTCAACAAGAAAAGAATTTCCTGACCTGTTAAGTCTGGAAAACTGGATAAGGATTAATTTCCAATCAGAATAATAAGCAAATAGTATGGAATCGATTATTTACGGAGTCTACACATTTCTTGCAGCATATAATGCAGGCAATATGACTTCATTGCAAATTCAGCACTATGGCATTTACCGTTATGTTGGGAAAGAGGATTTCAAAAGTTACATGGCAGCAAATAACAAAGCAGCTCTTATTCCGGCCATTCTCCCAGGATTTTTAATGCTTATTTTAAGCGTTGTTTTGCTGTTTGTACGTCCGGCTTTTATGACATTCCCTGAAGCTATTGCCTCTTTAGCCTTGAATGGGATAGCATTCTTCTCAACATTCAAATGGCAACGAAAACTTCAGGCAGATATGGCAAACAAAGGTTACGACGAGGCAAAAATTAAACTGCTACTTTCGACGAATTGGATAAGAACTATTGCTTTTATTCTTCTGGGTATCCTGACAATTTCAATTTTAGCAATGGCAATACAATGATTGGAGCGACATGTATGGACATTCCCTCTTTTAAAGTTTGTTTAGCGTCATTTCAACATACACTTCGTAAAGCCCTTTTAAACCAAGGTTCTATATTTTGTCCTCCGGAATTATTCCGGGGCTGAAATGCTGGATAAATTAAAAGCGTTATTGTTTTTAAGAGCGCTTTTAATCACAAACAGCTTACTGAATATCATTACTTTAACAAAGAATCCGGGAAACCCTTAAGCCTGGAGAACCTATTGTATTTTTGAGTACATATAACCTGTAATGATTATCGAATGCAACACCGGAAACGGTTTTAAATATATTAGCTTAATAATTGATAGTTAGTTTTTTGCGCGTCACTAACCGGTCACTAATGCCGCTGGAATCCCCTGGCATCAATTCATTTCACTATCTGTTTGGGAGTAGCGACCGCACTGCAGCTGAAGCGGGCTCTATGGAATCACTATATCAACTATAGCGTATCTTTATAAATGAGTTGGTTTGGTGGAAACGGTATCAATACAATCTTTAATTTTTTATGTCGGTTACATGTGGCACTTCAGGGTTTACAAATCACTACTATGCTTCGGAAATCTTCAATTGGAATAATATTAGCGGCGTGCCTGTACCTGGTTTCCTGTAGTAAAAGCACCAACTCCAATACCTCTCCGCCTGCAGGCAATGATAAATTAGATTATGGCGACTCCTTATTTTATCTCCCCAATAACACCACTTCCGATTATATCATTAATCCGGTTCAAACCGCTGCAGGCAAATATTATCGCTTTCCTGAAGGGATAGAGATAGATGAAAACACAGGAGCCATTAATGTATCAAAAAGTGAAACCGGTTTGCGTTACCGTATTTCCTTTGTTCCAACAGGTAAAACAGATAGTATGTCTACCCTGATTGTAATTTCGGGGATCAATTTCCTAGACGGATTTTATAATCTCAGCAGTAAGGATTCCATTGCCCGGCCTATTTACAATGGAAAATTGGCGAATGTAGTACCGGGCGTGGATAATGGAAGTATTTTTGACGAAGGTTCCAACTGCAACAATAATGGATGCACTGTGAACACGTTAAACGGTCAAATCAATCTTGCCGAAACGGTTCGTAACGGAGTATTCGGAGCAACACCGGCTAATAATGACCGGCAGGAATTCCAGATGAATTATCGTATAAATGACAAGAGCGGTAAAGCCTTTAATACCATCCGCGTTAAATTGTATTATTTTAATTCGATGGCAGATGTAACGCAGGAAGCATATGATATCATTGCATCCAGAGAAGGAACCATTTTTGGGTTGACAGCACACAATCTATTGACACAAATGAGTATTCAGACCAATGAAGCGAATTCCATTGCGCGCATCAACAATGTCATAAAACCGGCCAAGCCCAGGCCTCCCTGCATTTTTATCGTGGGGCACTAACCATTTAACAATTAGCGCTGTTTTTTGTACATTGGTAACACAATCCTTGTCGTTACTAAAATGCCCATACTTCAGCGATCACTTCTCTTCTTGTTTTTACTCCTGATGATCCATTTCCCGCATGGCCAAAAGCGATTTACTGAAAGGCCATGGTTGAGGCTCTACCACAGGGCAGAAGTCTTATATGTAAGTCCCTACGCCACAGAAAAAACGGATAGTCTGGCTTTGTCATGGTATAAACAGGTAATTGATCTGCTTACTGAAAAACCGGAAGCAGATCGTTTCCTGCTCGATGCTTATCTTAAAGCAGGTATCCTATCTATGGGACGGCGTCAAAACCAGGAAGCGCTGAAATTCTTCCGCGGAGCTTCTTTAGTTAAAACCAGGGCTTCTTTTCTTCCCGATACACTTTTATTCAAACCTTATCTCTTTGCCGGCAGCGTTTACTACGATTTAAACAACCTGGATTCTGCTTTATGGTTTTATAAAAAAGCAGAGAACATACTG
>JAYVXJ010000740.1:0-3869 GCA_043785285.1 Chitinophagaceae bacterium | reverse complement strand
TACCTCATAAATCCGATTTCGGGAACGAAAAAAAAAGCGCAGGTCAGGGAATTGATCTCGCGTAAAACCCGTGAACAGGGCATTGACTTTGAAATACGTGTTACAAAAACGGATGGCGATTACGACTTCCTTCGAAAGAAAGTAAAGGAAGAAAAAATTACGGATGTTGTGATTTGCGGCGGGGATGGAACGGTAAACAGCGTGGTAAAGGCGCTGCAAAAAATCCGGGTAAATATCGGCATTATTCCCATGGGATCGGGGAATGGACTTGCTTTTGCCGCTAAAATTCCAAAACAAATTCCGCGGGCGCTGGATGTTATTTTTAAAGGGAATGCTCATGCTACGGATGCTTTTTATATAAATGAGAAATTCTCCTGTATGCTTTGCGGGATCGGATTTGATGCATTGGTGGCCCATGAATTTGCGAAAAAGAAAAATCGGGGACTTCAAACCTATATCAGGGTTTCCACCTTAAACTTTTTTAAGGCCAAACCTTATTCATTTGAAATTAAACTGAAAGATGGTCTATTAAAAACAGAAGCTTTTTTTATCAGTATTGCCAACAGCAACCAGTTTGGAAATAATTTTACCATTGCTCCAAAAGCCAGTCTGAACGATGGTTTGCTGGATATCGTGATCGTTAAAAAAATGAATAAACTCCTGCTTCCGTTTTCTATCCTGTATCAGCTTTCAGGCTCCAATGCCTTGCAACCGGTTTCCGACTATGCAAAAAATAAAAACATCCTTTACCTGCAAACCGAAGAGCTCAGCATCCGGAATGTAAACAATGCCCCCTTACATATTGATGGCGACCCGCAGGATACCAGTCCGGAGTTCAGCATCCGAATCATAAAAAACTGCTTCCGTTTACTGCGTCCGGAACCTATGGTTGATGGTTGACCGGTCAACCGTCAACTCCCCTAATTACTTTTACGGATTCAACAGGGAATCCACCTTCTTAAAAATCTGCTGATTCACCGGCATATCCAAAGCATTGGCAACATCCAGTTTCTCCTGACGGGTTAGATGAAAATTGAGTGCAACTCCCTGATTTGCTTTTTTCGGCTCATACTGAAAGGTCATTTTATAAAAATCATTTCCCATCAATCCCTGGAAAACACTTAACAGATCATCCTGGTTATACTCCTGCATTTTATACCAGTTATACTGAAGTAATAAAACCGGCTTAGTGATGATTTCCGTAATGCTTTTGGATTCAAACGGACTTTCCCATCCACCCACTTTCCGGTCGCGGATCTGGATCAGCAGCACGCCGCGCGTATTCTTCAGGATCCAATCGCGGAATACATGCAGAAAACGAATCGCTACCTGCTCACCGAAATTATCCCGGAATCCCGCATCCATCACATCTATTACCGGATTTGTCGGCAGCCACACATTGGGAAGTACATAGGGAAATGTGGCATTCATCCGCAGCGCAGTCAGCAATCGGATATTCATCGGATCCTGCTTATAAAAGAAACTGCCAAAGTCCACCGCATCCGGATCAATACTCATAATCTTTGTGCTGTCGAATACCGGTCGCATCAAAAAGCTGATGGGCTGGGTGCTGATGAGCATCGTGCGACTATCCCGCGTGATCACAGAACTCAGTAGCATCAATGGCATACGGGCAGCTTTTTCATCTGGTCCAATATCCGACAACTGCCGGTCTAATACCCCCTTGGTATTGATATTCAGCTTTTGTTCGAAAGCATACCCGCGATCCTTGATATATTCATAATTGCCCACTTTAAATTTTTGAGCAGGTGACGCAAGATCCCGCGCAACAAAAGAAGAAAAGAGCGGATTGAGCAGATCCTCCGAAATGGCATCGGTGTATTTATGATCCTGCAGATTGATGGTTGAGTCGCTTACCGCTTTTAACCGGGCCAGCGCCCTGAAATAAGCTGCTCCGAACATACCACCGGATGCGCCGGTGAGCAGGAACGTTTTATCCATGAGTTTCCCGTCCGTTTGCGCATCCAGCCGCTGCAAAATGTTCATGGTAAAAGCCGCACTCCGGCTTCCGCCGCCGCTGGTATTGATGACCAGCATCAGGGGTTTCTCTTCTTTTTGTTTTTTCTTCCAGTTCTCCAGAATTTGCAGCATCTGCACTTCATCCTGAATCACTTTATCTGATGTACAAAGCGCAAGTAAATGATCCCTGTCGTAGATGGGTCGTTCAGTTCGGTTAGTATAATTCAATCCGTAAGCTTTGTTGGTAGGATCAATCACATCATACCGATAAAGCAGGTTCAGCACCAGGAACAGAATGATGAGGGTGGGAATGCTCCAGCTCTGCATAAAATAAGAGAACGCGCCGGACAAGGCAAGTAGAATAGAAAAGAAAAGAAATATACTGGCGGCTGCCGGCAACTGAAAAAATGGCTCGTCCATAAAAAATCCAACCACTACCAGAATAAAAAAGGCAATGATGATGGAAAGAATGGCCGCAAAATGATGCCGGCTGAAAATTCTTTCAATGAATTCTTTACTGTAATGAGATACATCTCTAACCGGCCTTACTGTGAACGGACTGTTGAGATACCACTTCACGTTGATCAGGCGGCTGGCATTCGACTGGGTATCTTTGGACCGGAACTGCGATTTAAACAATTTCGGATTTGTGATCAATGGAGTCATCTGACGGATGATGGACTGGTCGGCTTCATAAAAATACAGCATGGAAAGCCCGATCACTAAAAAAAATCCGGTCAGAAATCCGGCAATCATCCAGGCAATTTCTCCATTGGTCATTAATTCCTTTGTTCTGTCGAATTCCACCGCCTGAATAAAATAATCGATCAGCAAACAACCCGGCAGAATAAAATTATTAGTGCAGTATTTTAAAAAAGGGCGGCTGGTTGTAGCCAGGAAACGAAAGTGGCGGCTGAATAAAATAAAGGTCGTCACGTTCCAGCTCATGATGAAAGCGCCGAGTCCGGCCCCAACTATACCGGCACTCAGCGCATTTACATTATTCAGGTATTCCGGCGCCATGAATAAGGCATCAGCACCAAAAGAATGCATGAAACCGCCTTGAAAAGTAGAGAATAGTATAAACCAGAAGATCAGAAGTACCTGAAATTTTTTCAGGTAAAGGATGACCAGTTGAACGGGAAAGGAATAATAAACAGATCTCAGGTAATATATCATGAGGTTCCAGGAAATTTATGAAATCAGGCCAAAACCAGCCTCAGAAAATTATTTTGAACGGGCCGGCCTCAGCACATAAATCGCATAGATCAGGCTCAGCAATAAAAGCATACCCGTAAGCTGATGTAACAACGCAATCCAATCAAAAAATACCCAGTGATTGGCTACAATTCCCGGACTCACTAATACCGCCAGTATACCTAACAATATCTGAAAACAAACCAAGCCCAGCGGTGCCACCAGTTTTGTTCGCTGGTAGCGCAGCAATCCGGATGAAAAAAGCCGGATGGTCCAAATCAGGATTCCCAGAAAGATCAGGTAAGCCAGTCCCCGATGGATGAAATGGATGCTGATGGTATTCTCCACGAGATTCATATACCCCGGTGAAATCCTGAATAAAGTATCAGGAATCCAGTCCCCGTTAATGGTTGGCCAGGTAGGTGCAACGGCTGCGGCTTTATGACCCGCCAACAGAGATCCATAGATCACCTGAATAAACAGCAGTACAACCAGCACCACAGAAAACCGGCGAAGGCCTCTCGCATTACGGATACGCGTTACGGGAAATAAAAGATGTAAGGAGAACCAAAAAGCATAAGAAATAAGCCCCAGCGCAAAAACAAAATGAAGGGCCAGTTTTGTGGGCTTTACATATAGGGCATCTCCGGTTAATCCGCTCGCCACCATGATCCAGCCTATAAGGCCCTGGA
>JAYVXJ010000739.1:0-3870 GCA_043785285.1 Chitinophagaceae bacterium | reverse complement strand
ACCTTTTCTTCCAATTGGGGAATACTGCGCGGAGTAAGTGTCCACAGGTTATCCGTACCATAACCTGTAGTTACCACCGGGGTATGTAGTTCTTTTGCCGGTTGCCAATTCGCATCGTTGTAATCTGCATGTTCCCAGCCCCAGGGATATGCATCCCCGTTAATTTCATCGCCAGGACCAACCACCATATAACTATTTAATACCGATCCCATGTCCGTAGCACAGGGAGCATAGGCCGTATCATGCAACACTTTCCATGTATTATCTGTATTAGCTACCTGTTCCGCTATGGAATCGCCTTCCAGCAAAAAGGCAGTTTGGTTTGATATCTGTGCAACCGGTGCAAATTCTCCCATATTCCAAACCAACGCGGCAATTACATTCTTTCCGGACCGAAGCTGTATGGCAATATCATAGGAATCAAAATTCCAGTTATACAAGCTGCCCCTTGCAGGACCTCTTCCCACTGCTATTCCATTAACATACAGCAGGTAGCGGTTATCTGCAGATACATGAATAATAAAATGTTCCGGTTTCTCCGGCAAATCCATTGTTTTACGAAAATGATAAACTCCATAAGCCCGCAAAGGCACACTGGGACAAGTGATCCATTGTGCATTCCATGTACCCTGAAGCAGCTTTGGATTAACAGGAACATCTTGCGCATCAGCTATTAATACCAAATCAAACAAACCAATAATGGCAAGCAGCCCTTTAATCTTATTTGTAAACATCGAATTCAAATGAATGATTGTATGAGTAAAAATAGCTCTTTGCATTTTTAAAATCTAATGCATTTGTATAATGGAAATAACCCATTCCGGGCGCGCCATCCCTACCAGCCTGGATAGGGTACGTTTTGGAACATAATGGCCCATTGGATCATGGAAGATTTATTTTACCACTACTTCTCCAACTATATACCACCCGGGTTCTGTTTCACGGGTATTTTTTATTGCCAAGTTCAATATGTCTTTTTTTTAAGCCGTCGTCATCTTCCATGCCAATCAGTATATCGCAATTACCTTGCTCCACTTCTCTGATAAATGGAAGCTGATATTGTTCAGCTATAATTTCATCCGGCTGCCAGTTGAGATTTTCAGACTCAGGCAATAACTGCCTGTATGATATTGTATCTTTCTTATTTACCAGTTTTATATATAAGTTACCCGCAAAGACTGGCCTGCAAGTGTACGGATAATTTTCAGATAGCCATTCCCCGTAATGATCGGAACAAACCTCAATGCTAATCAACGTCAGCGCTGACTTTAATGTGATCCGGCACGCTTACTGATTGCTTTTAGATCGATTTGCAGGCTGCACCGGATAAAATGAAAAAGCCAAGAGCACAAATTTGGATTAGATGCATTTTTTACCCGATTAAAGTTGAAATAATAACGGGGAATAAATAACAGCCCGAATTACCTGATGGCATGTTGGTATTTTAAACGATATGCCTGCGGCGGACAATCTTTTATTTTTTTAAACTGCCTGTAAAAAAAAGGAATACTTTCAAAACCGGCACCATAGCATATTTCACTTACCTGTTTATCGGTTTCAATGAGTGATTTACAAGCCAGGTTAATCCGGTATTCATTTAAAAAAGAAAAAAAAGATTTCATTAAACTCTTGCTGAAAAACCGTGAGAAATATTCTTCACTCATGTTTACATGTGCCGCAACTTCCGCGAGTGATATTTTCCGCTGATAATTTTTTCTTACAAACTGGTAGACCGCATTGATCCGTTCATTGTTGGTTGGATTCAATTCGTAAGCAAATCCCATCTGACTTAAAAGACGAAACTCAGTGGTATTGGATAGCTCATTTAAAATCTGAAGAAGAATAATATATTTTTCAAAAGGGTCAGCGTTTAACAATTCATATAATTTAGATTTTACCTTCAGGGCAACACAAGGGTTAAACCTGATCCCCTGATTTGAATTTTCAAAAAGCAAATGAATGGCAGAGAATTGCTCATTAGAAAGCCACTGAACCAAATCCTGGTTCAAATAAATAACTACTGCACCAGAAGGGGCTGACTGATCACTGGTGTTTATCCAGCAATGCGGCAAATTGGACCCTAATAAGACAAAATCATTCTCGTAAAAATTTTCAATATTATTGCCGACATATCGTATCCCACGGGTATTTGATATAAAGGTGAGCTCAAATTCGGGATGATAGTGCCAGGGGAAATCAAATTCCTGTTTATTATCCTGGCGGATAACCTTAAAGGATTTAGAATCGATTTGTGAAACTGACTTATAAGCAGGCTTCATATTCCTTTATTTTGTACTCCTGATTTCAAAAATCCTTAAGTAATATACAAAATAAGGTAATCCGCCCTCCACCCCAAAGTAAATAGTAAAGGATTAAATATGATCATATTCATTAAAATTGTAATGCTATGCGGAATATACCCCGTTTGGACCGAACAACGATTGCCTGACTTTTTAAAAGCGAAAGAGGAAGGGTACCCTATTGCTATCCCAATAGAGGTTTACTGAACGTCGAAACAAATTCCCCAGACTTTTATTTTCCCCGGATGAATTTTATCTCATTTTGAAAAGCCAAAATCTTTGGCAGAATTACCTGATCGATGGAATCTTCTGAAGACTCCGGTTTCCCGGAAACGATCGACCAATGCTCTGTATGTTCTGTAAAACCCTGCGGTGGAAGAACTACCACGGGACCCAGGGTTTCCATTTCCAAAAAATTTCCATTGATATAAATTTCCTGGTTGCAGTTAAAATCCGGATATTCTGCCGTCGGGTTAAAGTCAACTATCTTCATTAGGAGTTCGTCCTTCAAACTATAAACAGACCAACCTTGTTTGTTCAGGACGCCGATTTTTTGTTCTGTGCTTTGAGAAGAATCCTGCATGGCCTGAATGTATTTGCTACCCCAAATCCAGCGGGGATCATTCATTCTCGTATACTGCCAAAGCGCCATCGAACGTGCGGGTAATAAATAATCATCCCCTTCCCCGAATGGCTCCTGCGGAATGATCGCGCGCCCTCCTTTGGCAAGGGCTGACAAAGCCCACGCCGATAATTTTACATCCCACCGGTTTTCATTGATTAAACGATGTAAGATGGTCACCTGATTTTTATCAGGCGACAAACGAATCTCCATTTCTTTAATGATACCAGTTGAAGACTCTTTGGGTTGGGAGATTTTTAAAGTGCCGGAATCAAAGGAATAAAATACAGGATCATTATCGGGAGCATACGTTCTGGGCATCACTTCTGGAGCATGCCATAAACGGTGACCACCATAAATTCTCCAGGAATCACCGCCGGTTTTACCCATTTGATCCGGTGACAAATAAAAAAAATTTTGTTTGCCAATAAATCCAACGTGCAGGATCCGCAGTCCGATATCAGTGGCAATAATCAATTCCACTTCTGCATTACGGAGCCGGATACAATGCGGCCAACCCATATAAACTATATTCTCCTCCATCATCATACCGCAATATTAAGGTTCAAGACAATGTTGAAACCGGGTTAGTATTTCACAACCCGTTGCCGTCACGCACAGCAGATGCTCAAGCCGTATACCATAATCCTCCGTATAAATGGCCGGTTCCAGAGCGATCACCATGTTTTCTTTTAACTCCTCCTCATTATAGGGAACGATCCGGGGTGCTTCATGATAGACCGTACCAACACCATGACCACTATGATGAGTGTAATTTCCGATATGAGCCCGCATCAACTGATCTATTTTTTTTACCGGCACACCTGGTCGTATAGCCTGTATACCGATTTCCAAAGCTTCCCTGACAAGAGTAAAGTTCTTTTTTTGTGCTTCCGTTGCTGTTCCTGCCACTCTCGTATTGCAGGAATCGCCCCAATATCCATTCAA
>JAYVXJ010000738.1:0-3872 GCA_043785285.1 Chitinophagaceae bacterium | reverse complement strand
ATCATCGGACTTGTGGGATTTTTGCTGATTTCCAATAAATACCGCAAATTTTTGTTTTCGCGCTTGTTCGTGTTTTATCTTCTTTGTTTTGCTGTTACCATTCTGCCGGTGGTTATCTGGAATGCCCGCAACGGATTTGCTTCATTTAAATTTCAGTCGGAAGGCAGGGTAGATTCCATGGAAGGATTTCACATCAGCTTCAGCGACTTCGGCGGCGTGATCGGCCACCAGTCGGCCATCCTCATGCCCCTACTGCTTTTCTCCTTTTTCTATTTATTATATCGATTGATTCGGAAATACAATTGGAAATTTACCCGCATTCCGGATGACCAATTATTCCTGCTGAGTTTTCTTGTTCCTCTTTTCCTTGGATTTTTATTCCTTTCCTTTTTTTACTGGGTGAAAATAAACTGGATGATGCCGGCCTATATTTCCGGAATCATATGGCTTTGCAGGTACTGGAATAAACGATGGATCCGGATACAACTTATTTTTTCACTCCTCCTTCACATCGCGTTGGCCGCAGAAGTGATTTTTTATTTAATTCCTGTCCGCTCCGATGATACCTGGTTTGGCTGGAATGCGTTTGCGCAACAGGTTAAAACAATAAGAGCTGATTATCCAAAGGCATTTATATTTTCATCTGATGATTATAAAACTTCTGCTGTTCTGAATTTCTTTCTGGACGAAATGGTTTATTCAAAAAATGTAGTTGGAGAAAGAGCATTACAATTTGATTTTATCGGAACTGATCTTCACCATCTCGAGGGACGCGATGCGATCTTTATAGACTCGAATCCCCGGTTTATCAATCTGAATAATGAACATGATGCAGTCCCCTCTTTCTATTATAAATATTTCGACCGGATCATATCGCTCAATCCAATCTTAATTAAAAAGAACGGGCGTGTAGAAAGAAAATTTTCCGTTTTTCTCTGCAGCCATTATCATATAGCTACGCTTACTTCACCTTAAAGGTTCTCCCAACATTCCCGGAAAAACAGCCCAATTCGGGAGCACATATAGAAAATTCTTCATATGCAACCCGGGTGAAGGCACCTTTAATCTGTTAAATAATTAACAACTCCGCCTGTTCCCCGGCCGGAATTCAAAAAAACGTTCAACATAAGGGATGGGATATTATATTCGTTTTCAGAATGAATACACTTTCCTTGAAATACCCTGCCATTTCATTGGCGCTGATCTTCCTGTTTGCCTGTTCTTCTTCCAAAAGGATTTCTTCCACCAAAAAAGCACCACAAACCCTTCCGGAACTACCGGCTTCTGAAATAGATATTCCGGTGAGGATTGCTGCGTTATCGATATTCGACAAAGCAGAAAAAGTTGTTCCTGCAGAATTTACGTCCGATGCCT
The DNA here is from genome assembly GCA_043785285.1 of Chitinophagaceae bacterium. Classification (GTDB taxonomy): domain Bacteria; phylum Bacteroidota; class Bacteroidia; order Chitinophagales; family Chitinophagaceae; genus Puia. The sequence continues at coordinate 2,498 of JAYVXJ010000738.1, read as the reverse complement.
GGCCGAATTTTATACAACCATCCTGTGATTTCCGGTACAAATACCGGTTTGTCCGTTCCGCCTTGCAGGTGGGTTGTACAAATAATATCATCAACATTCATTTCAACGGAAACTATCAGGTAGGGGGAAGCAAGTGTATCTGCACAGCAGGAATTCCGGTGACGCCCTGGATCTCGGGCAGTTGCGGTTTTCCACCCCAACCTTTACGCAAAGTGAATATGGGATTACGAACCACCTTACAGTTCCTGCCGGATTACCGGGTTCGAACGACTACCACCATTACCGGAATACAACCAGTAGATAAATGCCAGGTTTCCGTTTTCTCCAATGATATCACCCAATTGGTGATGGACAGCATCCGGTCATCCCTGGTTACTTTTTCATCGGCTATGGATCAGACAATAGCAGGACTAAATTTTTCAAAATTTGTACAGCAGGCCAAAGACAGTAGTTTCCGGAAAGTATTCCTGGGGAAATATGGATATATTTTACTGAATCCTTCGGGAGTAAGGGTTGGCCAGCTCAATTATGTAAAAGATAGTTTCTCTATTTCCTTCGGGTTATCCTTTAGGCCGTTGCTTACATCAGATCCGGTAAACCACAATACTGTTCCGGCAACCTTTCCTCCTCTGTTGCAAACAGAAACCAGGAGCGGAATGAAGCTTTATCTGAATATGGTATATGATTATGCTTTTCTTACCCGATTATTGCAGGATAGTCTGCACAACAAAGTGTTTGAAGTAAAAGGAAGAACCCTGGTTGTGAAAGATGCTGCCATCAGCGGATCAGCCAACCATCAGGTAAATATCCGCGTCGATTTTGCAGGAAGCAATCACGGCAGCATTTATTTAAAAGGAACGCCTGTTTTAGATACCGCAAAACAAACGCTCGGAATACCCGATATCAGTTATTCGTTTGAAGGAGAAGACCTGGCATTAAAAATTGCCAGAAGTCTTTTTCGTAATAAAATCCGGAAGACCATTCAGGGGAAATCTTATCTTGACATAGGTGCGCTGGTGAACGCAAACCGGGAGCAGATCGACCAGCAACTCAACAGGGAAATCAACAAAGGCGTATATGCTCACGGAAATCTAAAGGAAGCCAAAATGATCGGCTTCCTGGCCACCCAGGAAAACCTTCAGGTTCAGCTTTATATAACCGCCGATCTAAGTGTTGCATCTGGCAACCTTTAACAATACCTTTGCGTAATAGTTAAAAAGCTGAAGTGTCCGCGCTATTAACTTCACTTCTTAAAAGACCTTAAAAGCCATTGGTAAACGGTAACCAGCAAATTAGCGCATTATTATCCGGCTGCAGGCAAAATGACCGCAGCAGCCAGAAGGAGTTGTATCAGTTCCTTAAGGGATATGCTGTGAAAATTTGTTACCGGTATCAACATAATAACCATCAGGTTGAGGAAATCGTCAATGAAGGCTTTACCAAACTTTTCAAAAATATTCATCAGTTTGACGAACACCGGCACGTGGAAATTTCTATTGCACTTAAAGGATGGTTTAAACGAATCCTGGTGAATACCTGTATTGATTATTACCGGAAAAATGCATCTTATATAAATAGTCAGGTGCTTTCTGAAGAAACAGAAAAAATTGCCGACCATGGGGAAACCGGTCTGGATAAACTGTCGTATAAAGAAATCATTGAAGCCATCCGTTTGCTTTCACCTGCATATAGAACCGTATTTAATCTATTTGTAATTGAAGGTATGACGCACGATGAAATTGGTAAACATTTGGGAATTTCTGTAGGCGCATCTAAATCCAATTTGTCTAAGGCGAGGGAAAATCTCCGGAAAATATTGACCAAAAAAACTGATGTGAAAACGTATGTCGAACCTATCCGATAAAGACATTGACCGCCTGAGCAGAGATGCGGCCGAGTTCTATGAACCGGATGACAGTATGTTATCCTGGAATAAGCTCGAGCAGCAACTGATCGAACATATTCCCGAGCGCCCCCCGGATACCCATTCCTTCTTCAGAATACGGCCTCTGGTATGGGGACCGGCTGTTCTGTTGCTGGCAGGAATCACCTATTACATCATTAAAAACGAACCACATAGCACACATTCTACACTAAAAGCTCAAACAGAAAATTTAGCCAGCCAGCCAGCGGATCGTGCTCCGGTAAACGGAGCAGGTAGCGTGCAGGACAATACCAAGGCGGTTAATCCCCGTGAAGCCGAAGCATCTTCAGCAAATGCTTCTCCGTCGAAAACGACTTCTGGGAATACTCATTTGCGGGATGCTTCTTCAGGGGATGTATCAGCAAAAACGCCTGCAGCAAAAGCATCAGCTGAAAACATGAATGCATCGAATAATTCAAAAAGAAATAATACTCCTGAAAGAACAGGAGGAAAAATTTCTTCTTTGAAAGTCCCCGTATCAAAAAGTATTGTGGGGGAACCAGCATCCGTAAATAAGGGTAAGGGAGGTCATTCGAAATCTTTGGCAGTCAAAACAAATTCTCCGGACGATTCC
>JAYVXJ010000737.1:0-3883 GCA_043785285.1 Chitinophagaceae bacterium | reverse complement strand
CCCTTTTACATTATTGATTCAGTTTTTAATCTGTATGGCCTCCCTGTTGAATTAAAATATCTTGCAGTGATCGAATCAGAATTAAAGCCATCAGCGCTTAGCCATGTGGGAGCCCGGGGACCCTGGCAGTTAATGCCGGGCACCGCCCAGGACTTAGGTTTGAAAATCACCCACCAATATGATGAACGAACTAGCTATTATAAGAGTACTAGGGCCGCAGCGAAATATTTGAAGGATTTGTATGCACAATTCGATGATTGGTTATTGGTATTGGCGGCATATAATGGAGGACCTAGGCCTGTTTATACGGCTATCCGCAAATCTGGTAGCAAAAACTTCTGGGCCCTCCAGGACTATCTTCCTGCTGAAAGCAGGGAACACGTTAAAAAGTTCATCGCCACGCATTATTATTTTGAAGGCCGGGGGAGTGAAACAACTTTAACAAGGACGGAAAATATGGAATATATAAAAACACTAAATGAGTTTGCAATTTCCCACTCTGCTATTGAAATTTCTGTACCCAAAAAGGAAAAATCGGGAACCGCAAATACAACTCGAAAAAGGGAGGATTTGGCGGTTAATTACGATACGAAGCAGAAGGTTGGATCTGAAAAGGATGGAATAGATAAAAATCCTCAGAAAAATCAAAAAGTTGTCAGCCAGTTTGAGTCTTCTGAACACAAATTTAAAAGACTCATGAAAGAATCAGCGGAATGCCTAAAAAGATCCAGTAAGGTGACCACATCAGCCCCCAATATATAAGTCTATGAACTACTACAAAACATAAAAAGAACATGGAAAAAAGCATCCCGGTTTATTGTAATTACAGAAACCAAAAAAGAGGCCGTTGACGTTACGCAGGAACTTGCAAGAAATAATAAATCAGAACTTGTTATTTACGGTAAATACGGAAGAATAAAGGATAAGGATAGCTACGGCAATGACCCAAATCCGCCTAAAGATAAGGTGCATTGAAAAACTCACAGGGATGTGGGTTTTTTTTGGCTTAAAGAGCAGCGTTATCCCCTTTAATAAAATTTGGCCATGTGTGTCGTAGCTAAGGGAGATTTTCACGGCGTTCACCGGGCGCTCTTCCAGTGTTTGGAAAGATCGAGTTTTGACCTGAAGCATGACACGCTCAACCAGTCAGAGGATTTAACCGATGGGTTTAATGCTGCTTGAGGAAGTTCCGAATTGAGTTATATATTATCTGCCTGTGCTATTACAGCTTTGGCTTGTTCGAGCGATACACGGGAAATCCTTTCAAGAATACCTCCAATGAGTTAAAGACAGATCCAGTTAAAAGAAAGTGGGGAAATCCGCCAGGAGTTCTTTAAGATGTTCTCCAACGGAATCGGCATCATTGGTTTCGATAGTAATACGCTGTCGATCCGCATCATAGTAGGCGTGAAATTTTTCATTGGATGTATCCAGGGAATTATCCGGGTCGGTAAGGATAAGATCATATTTATCAGTCAAAGCATTCATTACTCTAATCGCTTGTTCCTTGCCGCTTACTGGTATTGTTTTTATAATTTCTGCCATGGAGAGCATTTTGAATGATGAAAAGTTGTTGATAGAATGGGATCAAAAATTGGGCCCGGGAAGTCTCAAAGATACAATGATGATGGGATTTCGTATTTTGGAACCAGAAGAGGAGGTAAATTCATACTGGAAAAACTAAATCATGCATTTACTGCTGATTTTCCAACATGGATAAACTTATTTAGCTTTTGCTTTAAATACTTTATTTTCTTTATCACCTCCTGCCATCAGATATGCCATTAGGTCTTTGAGTTCATCCTCATTCAGTCGATTGATCATTCCGGGAAGCATTATCGAAACGTTTGAAGCCTTAGTTGAAGCCACATCCTTCTTTGGAATTTCCCGGAGTGTTTGTGGCGCAAACGGATTTTGGGAAACATAGTACTTCTCCTTGTCTTCCCTGATAAGCCTTCCTATCACTGAACTGCCATCTTTCAGATAGAAATTAGTTTCCTCATATTGATCCGATATCTCTTTACTGGGTTCAATAATTGATTCCAGTATGTCTTTGTCAGAAAACCGGGTCCCCAATTGAGTCAGGTCAGGGCCAACACCACCCCTTCTCCCCTCATGCTGTGGCAGGAACCACAGAGTGACACGGTTAACATTGCTTTGCCTTGTTCAAAATTTCTGTCTATTAATTTATTTTGTACTAAAGGAAGCGCCTCTGCCATTGTCCAATTTCTTCCCGGGCCCTTGGCGCCTACTCCCTTACCTGCCAACTTAATTCCTGCACCGTTAAGTAAAGCGCTTCCCGAAATACTATCATATTGTGCAAACTGTTCTTTAGGAACATTTGCTAAGGCCATCTTTCGGGCTTCATTAACATAACCAACATAACTATTGCCCCCCTTACGACCAAGAAAAGCATAAAACAATTTAAAATACTTCTCCCTCCTTGCAGGAGTCCAGCCATTTTTAGCTTTTCTCAATACCGTTGCCAAATAAATTTTCTGGGCAGGAGGTGCATTCGCCATCATGTTGGCAATAGCCAGCCCATTCTGGGGATTGCGGAAAATCAGGTCTGAGGATTGGGTGGCTGTTTAAACCGTGCGCCAGCCCTATTTTTATCTTTGCCTTCGATTTATCACCCAGCATCATAATCTCCAGCTTTTCTACTTTTACTTTTGATTTGGATGTATCTGAACCAACAGGAGGAATAGTGATGCAATATAAATACCCGTATTGATCAGACACAATCATCCTGCCCTTGTCGTCAAAAGTCATAGCAACCCAGGAACCTGGTCATTTTCTGAAGAACTGTACAAATGCTCAGCATGAAAGCCTGGTGGCAACAACAATTTCCCAATTTTAGGATCCACTTTCTTTTTGTCTGAACCTGATTGGGAACAAGAGGTTCCCAAAAGAAGGAGACCCAAAAATACAAGCAGTAATTTTACTGATTTATTTTTGTACATGTTCATATATAATAACATTTACTTAAAAGGTCATATAATAGGAAGACTAAATTTTGTCTATTTTAAACTCCCAGCACTTTCTTTCAAATTAATTTAAAACAGCAACTTTTTCCATTAAGGCAGTTAAAACGTTCATTACTGACCTATCGCCAGTAATGATTCCAGTGAACGGATTTATAGAAACGTTCTAAAGTAAATTATGGAACCTCATTAAAAAAAACATATAACCCGTCTTTCCCCGCAACGATAATATCCTTCCTTCCGGTGTTATGTAAATCTGCAATAGAAAAAAAGATTCCTGTACCTTTCCCCACCCCAAAAGGGCCGTAGCAAATGACGTTTTTGGTAAATGATTCGCCATTCCATTTAAAATAGCAGAGTTCGAGTGGGTCATTACTCCCCGGATCTCTCCCATTATGAGCACGGTAGCGCTTTCCGGTAATTAATTCCATCTGTCCATCATTATCAATGTCTGCCCATTCCATTGTATGATATTGTGAATGGAAGGGGTCAATGGCGTGTTTAATAAATTTAATCAGCTTCCCTTCCCGCTTTTGTTCATACCAATCCAGCCCATATGAATGACCGTGGCCTACAATCAGATCGTTTAATCCATCGTGATTAATATCCTGCACGATAATAGGAACACTTGCATCATCACCTAAATTAAAATCAGGATGATACTTCCAGGGTTTATGTTCCCGGTCATCCGGAGCCTCTATCCAGCCATCTGAAACAACAAAATCTCCACGCCCGTCTCCATTAATATCCCCAAATCCCAATCCATGCCCTTGTTTTTCTGCCACCTGTGTCCTTGAGAATTGTCCAGTGGATTTATTGTTTTTATCCCGTATCAGCGAATAATAAGCTAAAGGCTGACCAGGCGCATTGGGTACAATTTCATCAAAACCATCCCCGTC